>JBBIMQ010000016.1:0-452 GCA_037444345.1 Gemmatimonadota bacterium
GCCCCTCGCCGGCCGGCAGCTCCTCGAAGCGAAGGTCGAAGACCTCCTCCAGCGGGTAGGCCGGGGCGTAGAAGGTCCGCCCGGCCTGCACCAGCAGGGCCCCGTGCTCGCCCCGCTTGACCACCACCTGGCGCGGCCCCTTCCCCAGCACCCAGCGGGCGGCACGATGCACGTTCCAATCTTCGGCGAGCTGGCGGATCTCGTCGTCGTTGATGAGGAGGACGTCCACCCGCGACAGGACCCGGAGCACCGCGTCGCGCTTGCCCTCGATCCAGTAGTTCATGGTGTCGGCGGCGACCAGGCGGGGGGCCTGCATCTGACCCAGCACCTCGAGCTGGAGTTCTGGGTCTATGTTGCCGAGGAAGATGAACGGTGTCGTTCGCCAGTGCGGCGGGAGGGTGGGGCGGAACTCGGCGAACACGCCGAGCTTGGTCTCCAGAGTTTCGCGGCTG
>JBBIMQ010000016.1:462-12082 GCA_037444345.1 Gemmatimonadota bacterium
CGGCGAGCCGTTCCAGTTCGGCCCAGGGGTAGTCGTCGCCCACCACGCCCACCACCCGGACGCCGGCCAGGAGCGAGGCGGCAACGCTGAAATACACGGCGGAGCCGCCCAGGGCGTCGCTGGCCTCGCCGAAGGGGGTGTGGATCGAGTCGAGAGCGACGGAGCCGACCGCGAGGAGGTTCATGCCGTCACATCCGGTCCGGGGCCGAGAGGCCGAGCAGGGTGAGGCCGTTGGCGAGGACGATGCGGGTGGCGCGCGCCAGGGCGAGGCGGGCCGCCTCGGTCGCCGGGGCCTCGCCGAGGACCCGGCACCGATGGTACCAGGCGTGGGCCACCTTGGCGAGCTCCTCCAGATAGGCCGTCACCCGGTGGGGCTCGCGTTCCCGGGCCGCCCGGGCCGTGACGTCGGGAAAGGCGGCCAGCTTTTTCAGGAGCTCGCGGTCCTCCGGGGCCGGGAGCGCCTCCAGGGCGACGTCGCCGGAGACGTCCTCCGGGGCGCGCCCGGCCACCCGGAAGATGCCGCTCATCCGGGCATGGGCCATCTGGACGTAGAAGATCGGGTTCTCCTCGGTCTGGCTCTTGGCCAGGTCCACATCGAAGATGAACTGGGAGTCGCCCCGGCGCATGAGGAAGAAGTACCGGGCCGCGTCCACCCCCACGTCGTCCACCAGGTCGCGCAGGGTCACGAACTCGCCGGAGCGCTTCGACATCTTCACCTCTTCCCCGCCCTTGACCACCTTGACCAGCTGCACCAGCGCCACCTCGAAGAAGCTGTCGGGCAGGCCCAGCGCCTTGAGCACGGAGCGCATCCGGGGGACGTAGCCGTGGTGATCGGCGCCCCAGACGTCAATCGCGAGAGCGAAGCCGCGCTCGAACTTGCTCACGTGATAGGCGATGTCGGGCGCGAGATAGGTGAAGCTCCCATCCTGCTTCCGGAGCACCCGGTCCTTGTCGTCGCCGAACGCGCTGGTCCGGAGCCAGAGCGCCCCGTCCTTCTCGTAGGTGAGACCCCGCCGGGCCAGCAGCTCGAGGGCGTGGGCGACCTTCCCCGAATCGTAGAGCGCCTGCTCCGAGCTGATCTCGTCGAAGCGGACCCGGAACCGGGCCAGCAGCTCGTCCTGCTCCTCCCGCATGAGCCGGACGATGTAGGGCCGGAGCACGGGCGCCGCCTCCTCGAAGGGGCCATCCAGCAGGCGGGAGTCCAGCTCCCGCACCGCGCGCTCGGCCGCTTCGATCAGGTAGCGGCCGTGGTAGCCGGCGGCGGGGATCTGGGCGGGCCGGCCCCGCTGCTCCTGGATCCGGGCCCAGAAGCTCTCGACCAGGCGGTCAATCTGGGCTCCCGCGTCGTTGACGTAGAACTCCCGGGTGACCCGATGCCCGGTCCATTCGAGCAGGGCCGCGATCGCGTCGCCCAGCGCCGCTCCACGCCCGTGACCCACGTGGAGCGGCCCGGTAGGATTAGCGGAGACGAACTCGACGTTCACCCGGGTTCCGGCGCCGAAGTCGTGGCGGCCGTACCCCGACCCCTGGGCGATGATGGCCTCGAGCAGGGTGGCCAGCGCGTCCTCCGCCAGCCAGAAGTTGATGAACCCCGGCCCGGCGATCTCCACCCGGGCCACCACGGATTTCGGCAGCGCCAGCTCCGCCACGATCCGCTCCGCCGCCACCCGAGGCGGCGTCCTGAGCCTGCGGGCGAGCACCAGCGCGAGGTTGGTGGCCAGGTCGCCGTGCCCGCTGTCGCGGGGCCGTTCAAGCACGAAGGCCGCCCCGGGAGCCCCAAGGGCGGCCGCCGCGCGCGCTAGTTCGGCACGAAGCACCTCACTCACTCGAGACCTTCCCCTCCCCCTTGCCGGACCGGGACCGCGACCCGGATCCACGAGCCTTCGCCGATTTCGCCGCCGATTCGGGCGACGGAGACTTCTCACCGCCTGACTCGACGCTCGCCCCGGCCGCCTCGCCGCTCGCGGCGCGCTCGCTCTCCTTGCGAGGCCCCTTGCCGTCCTTGCCGTAGTCGGTGATGTAGAACCCGCTCCCCTTGAACACGAGCCCCGCCCCGCCCGAAATCTTCCGGGAGGCCGGCTTCCCACAGCTCGGGCACCGGGCACGCGGCTTGTCGGTGATCTTCTGGAACAGCTCGAACTCGTGCCCGGCGGGACAGCGGTAGTCGTAGGTCGGCATCAGCTCCAGCGCCCTAAAAGAAACTGGGGCAATATGTTAGCGACGTACACCACGGGATTCAAGCGCCCCCGGCGGGACGCCCCGGCCGACGCCGCGGAGAGCCCGGGCTCGGGCAGCGACACCGCTCGACCGGAGGCTCGGGGTTGCGTCCCGCCGAGCAATCCGCCTTCTTCAGGCCCCAACCCGATCGCCTGCGTCCATGCGCTCCCCGAGCCCCCTCGTCGCGAGCTTCCTCCTCGTTGCCCCTGGCCTCGCGGCCTCTCCGTTCCCGCTCGCCGCCCAGGAGGGGCTCCGCGAAGTCGAGGAATGGCCGGAGGTGGTGCCGAAGACTGCTGGCGGGATCAACCTCCAGCTCGCCTTTCCGCAGGGCGAGTTTGCGGACTTCGTGGGGACAGGCTACGGACTGGGCGGCAACGTGAGTTTTTATTTTGGGCGGCGGGGGCTGGTCGGGCTGCGCCTCTACGGCTCGTGGATCCAGTACGGGAGCGAGACCAGGCGGGTCCCGCTCTCTCCCACCGTGCCAGGCATCCTGGTGGACCTCACCACCAGCAACAACATCTATTCCTTCGGGCTGGGCCCCGAGTTGCTGCTGCGGCAGGGCCGGTGGCGCCCCTACTTGTACGGCGCGATCGGGGCCTCCGACTTCGCGACCGAATCGAGCGTCGAGGGGTCGGACAATTTCGGGTCGTTCGCGCGAACCACCAACTTCAACGACTGGGTATTCGGCTGGTACGGGGGTGGCGGGCTCCAGTTCCGGGTGAAGCGCGGGCCGAAGCCGATCTGGCTCGACGGCGGGCTGCGCTACCAGAGTCACGGCGAGACCCGCTATCTCCGGGAAGGAAGTCTCCAGCCTCAGCCGGGTGGTGGGGTCAGGTTCGACCCGATCCGGAGCAGGACCGACCTCCTGGTACTGCACCTCGGCATCCAGGCCGGGTTCTGAGCCGCCGCGCGAGGCCCAGGGAGGCCGTCAAGGCGGTGCAGTCCGGCGGCCGCGCTCCCCAAGAGAGGGACTCGCGCCGCACCGCCTAGCGGCGAGCGGGAGGTCGGACCGGGGGCACCACTACTCCCGCGGGACGCGCCCCCTGGCCCCTGAGTGTGGGCGGGCAGGCGCCAGTCGGGCCGCTGCCTGCCCAGTGGGGCAGCGTCCCGCGCTGGCCCGCCGCTCCGGTCACCGCTCCAGCGCCTGTCGCACCGCCTCGAGCAACTGCTCCGGGGTGAAGGGCTTCTGCACGAAGCTCTCGCGATCGTCGAGCTCGAGCTCGCGTCCAGCCACTTCCGGGCTGTATCCGCTGGTGAAGACAACCGGCAGCCTGCGGTTTTCCTCCGTCAACCGCCGGGCCAACTGGTGGCCGCTCACTCCCGAAGGGAGCACCAGGTCGGTGCAGAGCAGGTCCACCTGCCCTGCCCGATCGCGCCAGCGCTGTTCGGCTTCGAACGCGTCGCCGGCTTCGACCACCTGGTAGCCGTGGCGCTCCAGCGTCACTCGGATCAACCGCCGAATGTCCGGATCGTCCTCGACCACGAGGACGGTCTCGTGCCCCGTCCGGGGCGCAGGGACCCGGGTGGCCGCGGAGGCCGAGGGCGGGGCGGACGGCTCGGTGGGGAGGAGGACCTCGAAGGTGGCGCCGTGGCCGGGCGCGCTGGAGACCGCGATCGCGCCACCGTGCTGCTTCACGATCCCGAAGACCGTGGCCAGGCCGAGCCCCGTGCCCTTGCCGGGCTCCTTGGTGGTGTAGAACGGCTCGAAGATGTGGGGAAGGACGTCGGGTGGGATCCCGTGTCCGGTGTCAGTGACACGCAGGCAGGCGTACCGCCCCGGGCCCGCGGGGGGGTACTGTGCGGCGAGCTCCTGGGTCAGGGTGCGGGTGGTCGTCTCGATGACGAGCTGCCCGCCCCCTGGCATGGCGTCGCGCGCGTTGACCGCGAGATTCATCAGCACCTGATCCAGCATCCCCGGGTCGGCCCGGACGGTGAGCGCCACCGGATGGAGGTGGAGCTCCAGGCGCACATCCTCTCCCAGCAGCCGCTGCAGCATTCCGGCGAGACTTGTCACCGCGGCGTTGAGGTCCAGCTCGCGCGGCTGCATCGCCTGGCGCCGACCGAACAACAGGAGTTGCCGGGTCAGGTCTCCCGCCCGCCGGGCGGCCACGCAGATCTGTTGCAAGGCCTCCCGCGTCTCGCCAGTCAGGCCGGGATCGGCCAGCGTGAGCTCGGCCTGCATGAGCACCACCGCCAGGATGTTGTTGAAGTCGTGGGCCACGCCCCCCGCGAGCCGTCCGATGGCTTCCAGCTTCTGGGCCTGGCGGAACTGCTCTTCCAGACGCAGGAGGTCGGTGCGGTCGCGCGCGTTGAGAACGATGAAGCCCTCGGCAGCCTGTTCCGGGAGGCTCCGGCCCACCGTCTCCAACACGAGCCACTGGCCGTTCCGGTGTCGGACCCGGAACTCGGCCCGGATCGGCCGGCCCGGACTGGCGCGGGCCTCGTCGAGGGCGGCCCGCACGGCCGGGAGATCGTCGGGATGGACCAGGTCGAGCACGCTGCGGTCGAGCATTTCCTCATCGCGGTAGCCGAGGACCTGGCTTGCGGCCGGGCTCCGGAAGCGGAGAACGCCGGCATCGTTGATCACCAGGATCATGTCGGGGGCGTTCTCGATGAGCAGGCGGAAGCGCTGCTCCCGCCGTTCCAGTTCCTCCCGGGCCCGCTTCTGGTCCGTGATGTCCCGCGCGACCGTCACGACCCGGGCGACCTGCCCGGTGTCGTCGCGCACCGGCAAGGTGCGATGCCGGAGCCAGCGGACTTCCCCGTCCGGCCGCTGGATGCGGTATTCCAGGTCCCATCCGGCACCGGCCTGGCCGCCTGCGGCGCGCGCCACGCGATCGCGGTCGTCGGGGTGGATGGCCGATCGCCAAACTTGCGGTTCCGCCAGCAACGCCGCCCGGGGACGCCCCCAGACCCGCTCATAGGCGGGGTTCACGTAGAAGACCCGCTCCCCCCGGGCATCGCCGATCCAGAAGACCTCCTCCACGGTCTCGGCGATTTCCCGGAAGCGCTCTTCGCTGTCCCGGAGCGCCTGCTCCGCGCGGAAGCGCTGCTCTTCCCGCTCGGCCACCTCGAGGGCGAACCCGACGTCGGCAGCGAGCTCGGCGAGGAGGCCGATCTCCTCTCGGTCGAAGAACTCCCGCTCCCCGGCGTAGAGGTTGAACGTCCCGGCCACCCGCCCCGCCACCTTGAGTGGCAGCGAGGCCATGGCCCGGCACCCCCGCGCCAGAGCGGTCTCCCGCCACGACTCGGTTCGGGGATCGGCGGCAATGTCCTGGCAGACGGCGGGGTTGCCGCTCCCGAGCGCCTCGAAGGTAAACGCGCAATCGGGCTGGGGACCTTCGATGAAGGCGTGCAGGACCCGGAGGGTTTCCGGCCCGGCCCCGCTGTGCGCGGCGATCCGGAGTCGGCCCTCGCCGCCGGTGAGGCCGATACAGGCCAGGCGGAATCCGCCCCGCTCGACGGCCACCCGGCAGGCCGCCTCGAGTACCGCGGAGATGTCCCGCTCCCTGACGATGGCCTGGTTGACCTCGCTCAGCATCGCGTAGGTGCGGTTGAGTTGCCCGATCCGCCGCTCGGCAGCCTTCCGTTCCGCGATGTTCAGTATGCTGCCGCGCACGACGGCGCGGCCCGCAAGCTCGAGGCGTAGCAGGCGGACCTCGCAGGGGATCTCGTGTCCCTCGGCGTCGAGATGCGTCCATTCGAAGGCGGACGTCTGGCCGGCCAGCGCGGCCGCGATCAGCTCTCGGGCCTTCTCGGCGGACGGCCGGCCGTCAGGCTGCACCAGGGGGCTCAGCTCCACGGGACCGAGCTGGAGCAGGTCGCGCTCCGGGAGCCCGAACAGCCGCTCCGCCGCCGCGTTGGCAAGGACGAACCTGCCGCTCGCCACGTCGAGCAGGACAATCGCTTCCGGCGCGTGGGCAATCAGCAGGCGGAATCGTTCTTCGCTCTGGCGGAGCGCGGCTTCGGCTTCTTTCCGGCCGGTGATGTCGGTGGAGGTGCCGAACATCCAGAGGGGCTTGCCCTCAGGGGTCCGGCTGATGAGGCGGCCGCGGTCGTGGATCCAGACCCAGTGTCCATCCTTGTGACGTATCCGGAATTCGGCCTCGTAGTACGGCAGCTCGCCCGCCAGATGCCGCGCCAGCAGCCGGTCGGACCGGTCGAGATCCTCCGGGTGCACCAGCCGGGTCCAGACGGCCCTCCCCACGGGCTCGAGCTCGCTCAGGCGGTATCCGAGCATCGCCGCCCACCGCTCGTTGAACACCGTGTCGCCGGTCTGGAGGTTCCATTCCCAGGTCCCCGCGTTCGTGCCCTCGATGATATGCTGGAGCCGCTCGAGCGCGAGCGCGAGGGCCGTGGCCGACCGGCACTGCTCGCTCACGTCCCGGAGGATCCCGATGGCCCGGCCGTCAGGCAGGACGGTGGCGTGTCCTTCCCCGATGAACACCGACCCGTCCCGGGGCGGCACCGCCACTCGCTCCGCACCACCTCCCCGGCCCGCAGGCGGGCCATCTCCGGCGCGATCCGGGGCACCTCCTCGGGCACGACGAGGTCGGCCGCCGGCCTGCCGATCAGCTCGGACCGCTCGTAACCGAAGGCGCGGCACGCCGCGCTGTTGGCATCCGTCAGGCGCCCATCCGAGTCCACGACCAGCACCGGATCCGCCGCCGACTCGAACAGGGTGCGGTATCTCGCCTCGCTCTCGCGCAGGGCCACCTCCGCGCCCTTGCGGTCCGTGATGTCGCGGGTGATCCCGAGCGCCGCGTCGATCCGTCCCGCGGCATCCCGGAGCGGCACCACCCTGGTCTCGAGCCAGCGGCGGCCTCCCTTGAGGCCCACGATCTCGAACTCGAGCGTCCCCGATTCGCCGGCAAAGGCCCGCTCGGTCAGGGACCGGAACGCGGCCCGGTACGGCTCGGCCACCAGCGGATAGAGGTTGCGGTGCCGGACCTCATCGAAGGATGCCGCTTCGATCATGCGAAGACCGGCCGGGTTCATCTCGAGCAGGCTGCCGTCCCGCGCCAGAAGTTTGACGCACTCGGGTTCGGCATCAATGATCGCCCGGAGCCGCGCCTCGCGCTCCGCGCGCGCGCGTTCGAGCTCTTCTCGCGCCGTCTCTGCCGCTGCCCAGCGGCGGGCCACGAGAAGGGCGAGATCGTCGCCCGCCAGCGTGGGCGGGCCGCCCGGCGCGGGCGCGGCATCGGGCCGGCTTCGCTGGAGCAGGCCGTGAGCGGCCTCCAGGACGGTCCCCGGCTCCGCGGGACGGCGAACCACGGCATCCGCGCCCAACCTCAGAATCAGGGCTTCGGCCTCGGGATCGCGACAGGCACTGGTCAGGACCAGAACCGGGACGGCCCGGAGGCTCGGGTCCGCCTTCCAGCGGCGCAGGAGCTCGAATCCCCTGAGCGCCGGCGGAAGCAGGTCGGTGATGAGCAGGTCAGGCGGGCGGGCCAGCGCGCGACCGAGCGCCTCCGCGCCGTTCGGGGCGGTCTCGACCTCGTAGCCCCTGTCGAGCAGGAGCGCCCGGAGCGGCTCCAGGCGTTCCGGCTCGGCATCCACCACCATGACCATGGGCATGTTGTACTGAGACGGGACAACGCTCAAAGGTACCGCCCCCGGCTTACCACCGCCAGGCTCCCGCAGACCCCGGCGGGGCCGCGGGCGGTTTCGCGACATCCGTCCGGGAAACGAGAGGCAAGGCCAGCGAAAAACGGCACCCGCGTTCGCCCGGTTACTCCCGATTGGCCTCGGGAGCCCGCCCTCCCGGCCGTCCGTGCTCGCGCAGCCAGGCCAGCATCTGGCGCACGCTGCCCGTGGCCAGCGCCACCACCGTGTCCGCAGCACCGTAGTAGAGGTAGAGCGTGTCTCCGTCGTCGGCGAGGGTGGCCCCGCACGGAAAGACGACATCGGCCACGTCGCCCACCATCTCGTAGGATGCCCGCGGCCCGAACACCCAGGGATCGCCTCGCAGGAGACACCGGGCGGGGTTCTCGAGGTCGAGCAGCGCAAGACCCACCCGATAGATGGCACCAGCCGGGGTGTGCCGCACGCCGTGGTAGACGATCAGCCAGCCTTCCTCCGTCTGGATCGGCGGGGGCGAAAGTCCGATCTTGCCGGCATCCCACCACGCCCCGCGCCGCGCCTCGAGCACGATCTGGTAGCCGCCCCAGTGCTTGAGGTCGGGCGAATACGACAGCCACATGTGGCCGACGAAGGACCCCGACACGGGCCGGTGGAGCATCGCCCAGAGCCCGCGGAACCGACGCGGGAAGAGGGCCGCATCCTTGTCCTCCGGCGGCTGGGCCATGCCTAACCGCTCGAAGGTCCGGAAGTCCGAGGTCAGGGCGAGGGACACTCCAGGTCCGGCCCGCGAGTAGGCGGTGTAGGTGACGGCATATCGCCCGAGCTCCGGGACCCAGACGATGCGGGGATCCTCGATCCCCCAGACTTCCTCCGGGTAGCGCTCCGGATCGGGGAGCAAGGTGGGCGCGGGATCGATCCGCCAGTCGGTGACGCCGTCGCGCGAGCGGGCCGCGGTGAGATGGGAAATCCCCCGCCGGTCCTCGACCCGGCAGAGGAGCAGGGTTTCGCCCGAGTCCACCAGACGCACGGCGCCAGGGTTGAAGACCGTATTGCAGGGATAGGGCCAGTCTTCCGCGGTCAGCAGCGGGTTGGCGGGGTGGCGCGTGAAGAGGTGAAGCTGGGAGGGCGCCTCGGGTCGCGCCTGGGAAACCTCAGGTTTGTGCCGCCGGCGTCTCGGACCATGCACCAGAGCGTTCCTCCACGTTTCGCAGGGCGAGGTCGCCGCGGTAGCCGAGCACTGCGAGCAGCGCGAGGATCCAGGCGAGGGTGGATTCGGCCCCCTCGTTGGCGCTGGCCCGATCCGGATGGAGCCCGTCGCGGCAGCCGCCCGTCCGATAGTCATACAGGGGCTCGCCGAGGTCGTTGGCGCCGAGGAACCAGTCGAGGCCGCGGCGCGCGGTGTCGAGCCAGCAAGCCTCGCCGGTGGCCCGGTGCGCTTCCACCGCGGCCTCGACCAGGGCCTGGACTTCGACCGGCTGCTGGTCGAAGCGGGCCCGCTCGCCGCCGCGGGGGTACCAGCCGGCGTTCCCCACCGGCGAGAGGTGCCCGTCCGGGGCGGTTTCGACCTCGACTAGCCAGTGCAGTGCCTCGAGCCCCGCCTCGGTCCACTCCTCGCGCCCGAGCCGCCCCCCCCAGACCAGGAGCGCCTGCGGCAGCCGGGCGTTGTCGTAGGTGAGAATGTTCTCCGGCCAGTACCAGCCGGGGCCCCGGTTCTCCTGATACTGCCGGACCAGGCGGGCCGCAAGGCTTTCCCCGGTGGTCAATACCGCTCGCGCCCCGCCGTAGCGCCGGAGATAGTGCTCGCACCCGAGCAGCGCGAACGCCCAGGCCCGAGGCGAGCGGAACTCGGCGGCGGCCGGCAGCGCGCGGTCGAAGAGCTGGGTGGCGAGGGCCACCAGGCCCTGCTCGGGGGCCTCGGCCACCGCGAAGCCCAGGGCCCAGAGCGCTCGGCCCTGACTGTCCTCGGAGCCCTGGCTCTCGAGCCAGCGGCGGTCGTAACTCAGCACATTGCGGAACCGGCCGACGGTGGGGTTCCAGGCATACTCGAGGAAGGCGAGGTACGTGGTCGCGTAGCTCAGCAAGCTGTCGTCGCCGGTCGCCGCCAGCGCCAGGAGCGCGGCGATCAGGCCCCGGGCGTTGTCGTCCGTGGTATAGCCCAGCCGCCGCTGGGGGACCGTGAATCGGGCGTGCTGCAGGAGCCCGGTGTCGTCGGTGAGAGTGCGGAGGTGGCGCCAGTCCGGCTCGGGGAGTTCGCCGCGGGCTGGCGCTGCCTCGGGGACGGCGATCCGGAGCCGGGGCACGGCCTCCCGGGCGCGCTTGACCTCGGCAAAGAGCTCGAGGTATCGCCGACCGACTTCACGCCAGACCATGGACCGGCCCAGGGCATAGGCGGCCTTCCGCATCCGGTGGCGCTCGAGCGGATCGTCCAGCAGCTCGAGGACGGCCGCCGCGATCGCGGCTGCATCGCCGAAGGGCACCAGCCGGCCGCGACCCTGGGCCAGGACCTCACGCGCATACCAGTAGGGGGTGGATACCACCGCCTTACCCGCCCCCAGCGCATAGGACAGCGTGCCGGAGACGATCTGCTCTTCCCCGAGGTACGGGGTGAGGTAGATGTCGGCGGCTCCGAGGAGTGCGCCCAACTCTTCGAGATCGAGAAACCGGTCATGGAGAATCACCCGATCGGCCACCCCGAGATCGCGGGCCAGCCGCTCGAGCTCGACCCGGTAGCGCTCCCCCTGGTCGCGACGGACCCGGGGGTGGGTCGCCCCCGCCACCAGATAGACCACCTCCGGATACCGCTCGGCGATCCGCGGCAACGCGCGGACCACGACCTCGATGCCCTTTCCAGGATGGAGCAACCCGAAGCTGAGCAGGACCGTGCGCCCCTCGACGCCGAACCGGTCCTTGAAGAACTCGGGATCCACGAACGGCAGATCGGGAATCCCGTGGGGAATGTGGACGATCCGCTCCTCGGGCACCTGGTAGACGTCGAGCAGGAAGGTCCGCGCCGTCTCGGCCATCACGACCACGCGATCCGAGAGCCGCGCGAGCTGCTCCAGCACCGCGCGCTGCGCCTCGTCCGGCCGGCGAAGCACGGTGTGCAAGGTGGTGACGACCGGCATCCGCGCGTCGCGGGCCAGCTCCAGCACATAGGCGCCGGCGCTTCCGCCGAAGATCCCGTACTCGTGCTGGATGCAGAGCACGTCTGCGCCCGTCAGATTGACGAAGTCGGCCGCACGGCGGTAGTCGCCGAGCGCGGCCTCGCGGATCTGGTAGCGGACCTCGGGCGGGTAATCGTACCCCTCGGGGCGGTCGCTCACCGCGAGGGCGAAGACCCGATCCGGCCCCGCGCCGTTGTCGGCCGTGGCGCGGCAGAGATCGGCGGTGAAGGTGGCAATCCCGCAGCGGCGTGGGAGATACGTCCCGAGAAAGGCGACCCGCAACATGGTCGAGGCGAACGCGGTCGGGGGGAATTGTTAATCACGCCCCGGCGGGGAGTGGAAGGGGTGGCCGGGCACCGGCCCGGTAGAACCAGTACTTCGCGCCCTCCGCGCTCGCCAGATACAGCAGCACGATCAGGCCGAGCCAGGCGAGCAACGATGACGGGAGCGGGGTGAGTCCGAACAGCGCGCCGAGGGCCGTGAATGGGAGCAGCACCGTGAGCGCGGCCACGAGCAGTGTCGCCAGGAGAAGCAGCCCGGAGGGGCGACTGCGGAAGCAGACCGCGCGAGTCCGGACCACGAGCCCGACCAGCGTCGCGGAGGCGACCGACTCGACGAACCAGCCGGTGCGGAACTCCGCGGGCCCCGCGTGCAGC
>JBBIMQ010000016.1:12113-16018 GCA_037444345.1 Gemmatimonadota bacterium
GAAGACCGAGCTCACGAGTCCGAACGTGATCATGAAGCGGCGGATGAACCGGATGTCCCAGCGTCGCGGCCGCTCGACCCAGGCCGCATCTACCCGGTCGGTCGCAATGGTCAGCTCGGGGAGGTCGGTGAGCAGGTTGGTGAGCAGGATCTGCTTGGGCAAGAGGGGGAGGAACGGCAGGAAGAGCGAGGCCCCCGCCATGCTGACCATGTTGCCGAAGTTGGCGCTGGTGGCCATGAAGACGTACTTGAGCGTGTTGGCGAAGGTGCGCCGGCCCTCGCGCACTCCGGCTTCCAGCACGGCCAGGTCCTGTTCCAGCAGGACGATGTCGGCGGCTTCCCTGGCCACGTCCACCGCCTCCTGCACCGAGATGGAGACGTCGGCCGCATGGAGGGCCGGCGCATCGTTGATCCCGTCCCCCATGTACCCCACCACGTGGCCGGCCTTCCGCAGCGCCCGGATGATGCGCTCTTTCTGGTTGGGCTCGATCTCCGCGAAGATGGTCGCCTGCTCGGCGCGCACGGGGAGGGCCTCGTCGCTGAGCTGCCGGAGGTCCATCCCGGTCAGGATCTTGGGCCCCGCGAGCCCCACCTCCGCCCCCACACGGGCGGCCACGAGGGCGTTGTCGCCGGTGATCATCTTGAGCCGCACCCCGAGCCGCCCCAGCGCCGCCACGGTGTCGGCAATCCCGGCCTTGGGCGGGTCGGCGAGCGCGACCAGGCCGAGGAAGGTCATCGCCGTCTCGGAGTCGCGGCGGATCGGCGCGGCGCGGTCCATCCGCTTGAGCGCCACTCCCAGGGTCCGCATCCCCCGGGTGCTCAGGTCGGCGTGGAGGCGGTCCACGGTCTCCCAGACCTCCCCGACCGGCACCACCCGGTTGGCTCCGACCTCGGCCGCGGTGCAGACCTCGAGCACCCGGTGTAGGGCTCCCTTGGTGACCAGGTACACACTCCCTTCGTGCTCGGCGAGCACGCTGAGCCGCTGCCGGCCAAAGTCGTAGGGCACCTCGTCGAGCTTGCGCCAGCCGTCGAGTGGAAACGAGCGGTGGCGGCGGATCGCCTCGTCTATCGGGTTGCTGAAGGCGGTTTCGTACGCCGCGTTGAGGTAAGCGTAGAAAAGCACCCGCTCGCAGGGCTCGCCCCATGGGTCGAGGGCCGCCTCGACCTGTACCCGCCCCTGGGTGAGGGTGCCGGTCTTGTCGGAACAGAGCACGTCCATGCTGCCGAAGTTCTCGATGGCCGCCAGGCGTTTGACGATCACCTTCCGATCGGCCATGCGGCGAGCGCCTCTGGCCAGGTTGACGCTGATGATGGCGGGCAAGAGCTGGGGTGTGAGGCCCACCGCCAGCGCGAGCGCAAAGAGAAACGCCTCGAGGGCCGGCCGCTGCAGATAGACATTGACGGCGAAGATGGCGATCACCAGCACCAGGGTGATTTCCAGGAGGAGATAGCCGAAACGGCGCACCCCGCGCTCGAACTCCGTCTCCGGCGGGCGCAGCCGCAGCCGTTCCGCGAGCCGGCCGAACTCGGTGGCCGTGCCGGTCCGGACCGCCACCGCCCGGCCGCTTCCGCTGACGACATGGGTCCCGAGAAACAGGGTATTGGTGCGCCGGGCCAGTGGCGCCTCGGCCGGCACGATTCCGGGGGTCTTGTCAACCGGGTAGCTCTCGCCGGTCAGGGCCGCCTCGTTCACGAAGAGATCGCACTCGGCCAGCAGCCGGCAATCGGCAGGAATCCCGGAGCCAGCCGAGAGCAGGAGGATGTCCCCGGGCACCACCGCGTGGGCCGGAATCACGGTCTCCCGGCCGTCCCGGACGACCGTCGCCCTGAGCTGCACCGTCTGGAGCAGCGTCTCGACCGCCCGGGCCGCGCCGCGCTCCTGCCACCAGCCAAGCAGACCGCTCACCAGAACGATCGAAAGGATGATGCGGCTGTCCGTGCGGTCGCCGAGGGACCAGGAGAGGGCCGCCGCGGCAATGAGAATCAGCACGATGGGGCTCGTGAACTGGCGCCCGAGCAGCGCCGGCAGATCGGAGCGGTGATGCTCCGCCAGCGTGTTAGGGCCGAACCGCTCGAGGCGTCGAGCGGCTTCGGCCGACGTGAGACCGCCATCGCCGGCCTCCAGCCCGGCGAACAGCTCCGGGAGGGGGAAACTCCAGAACGCGTCGAGGGAATCCGGCGCCCTCGCCCCCCGAGGGCGATCGCGGGACGCTGCCGCTGGCGGGGCGGGCGTGTGGACCGGGGGCTCGGCCATCAGATCGAGCAGTGGCCGGAGACGAGCGTGGTCGTCTGGCCGCCCACCCACACGGTGCCCGAGCGGTCGCGGCTGAGGTACACGCGGCCGGCGCGCCCCAGGCGGGTGCCCTGGGAGGCGGTATACGGCGCCTCGGCCCGGCCGCTGGCGAGGAGCCACTGAGCCACCGCGGCGTTAAGGCTCCCGGTCACCGGATCCTCGACCACGCCGCCGTATTGATCGCTGAAGAACGCCCGCAGCTCGAACGCCTCGGGGCTTCCGGCCGGGTAGGGGCCCACGACGCCGATCTCCAGCCGGGTGGGGTGGCTCCTCGGCGGGTCGAGCGCCAGCACCGCCTCCGCCGAGTCCAGCAGTACGGCAATCCACCCGGGACCGTTGTCCGCCCACTGCGCGTCCACGATCTCCGAGCGCGCCACCCCGAGAAACCGGGCGACCTCCTCGAGCCTGGGCGCCTCGACCGGCCCGCTCCGGACCAGCGGTGGGGCCGCAAAGGCGAGCCGCGTCCCGTCGCGGCGGATCGAGACGAGACCGGCGCCGCACTCCTGAACGATCTCGCCACTGCCGCGTGGCCTGCCGCCCGCACTGAGCCAGGCGTGGCAACTGCCGAGGCTCGGGTGGCCGGCGAAGGGGAGTTCCCGATCCAGGGTGAAAATGCGGACCCGATAATCCGCTTCCGGATGCGCCGGGGGAAGAAGGAACGCCGTTTCCGACAGGTTCATCCAGCGAGTGATCCGCTGCATCTCCGTCGTGCTGAGGCCTTGAGCGTCCAGCACCACGGCCAGCGGATTGCCGGAGAACGGCGGCGCGCCGTGGAAAACGTCCACCAGGTGAAAGGGGCGGGGCATGGCACAAACCTACTCGTTGCGAGCCGTGCCGCGCGCCGACAACCCGGCCTCGCCGCGGCCGGCAAGGCTCACGCTCGCTCGCCCGGCGGATCCAGTTCCGGGTGCCGGCGGGCCCGGGCTGGGAGCCGCTCCGTCAGGGGGCGCCGTTCCCCCAGCTCGGCGAGCTCGGCGAGCGGCGCGGCGAGCGCCGGACGAGCCGCTTCCCGCACAGCCTTTTCCCGGGTGAGCCGCTCCTCTGCGCGCTCCGTTCGGCTCCGCCGGCCGGCGTACTGCAGGCGCTGGGCCCACAGCCAGCTCGCGAGCGCCAGCACTGCGTGGCCGCTCGCCCTTCAGCTGCTGGCCCGATACACCCCCCAGACCTGGCGCAGCGTATCGCTGATTTCGCCGAGCGTCGCCCTGGCGCGCACGGCCTCGATTATGGGCGGCATGAGAGCCGCGGAGCCGCGAGCCGCCTGGTCCAGCACCTGCAACGCCCTCGCCACCGCCCCTGGGTCGCGGCGCTGCTTCACCTCGGCGAGCCGGGCGCGCTGGCGGGCCGCGAGGGCGGAGTAGTCGGGGGCCGGGATGTCAGGGACCGGGGAGTCGTCGGCGAAGCGGTTCACGCCGACCACCACGAGCTCGCCGGATTCCTGCCGGCGCTGGAGCTCGTAGGCGCTTTTCGCGATGGCGTCCTGGAAGAAGCCCCGCTCGATGGCGCAGGCGGCCCCCCCCAGCCGGTCCACCGTCTCGATCAGCGCCCGGGCCAGGCGTGCTATCCGGTCGGTGAGCGCCTCGACATAGTAGCTCCCGGCCAGGGTGTCCACGACC
>JBBIMQ010000017.1:0-15805 GCA_037444345.1 Gemmatimonadota bacterium
CCCGGGCCAGGTCGCCGGTCCTGAGGACGACCTCCTCGCGCCCGGCCAAATCGGTGGCCACCGCCCGGAACGGAATGGGGAGCGAGTCGAACTGGCCCCGGGCCACCAGGTTGCCGCGGAGCAGGGCGGCGTTGAGCAGGGCGTTCACTTCGTGCTCGCGAACGGCGGCGCGCTGCAGGGAGAACCCGCGCTCGCCCTGCTCCCAGACAACGAGAGGCGGCCGCTCGCCGAGGGAGGGAGGAGCGCTCGGCTGGTATTGGCGGAAGAGATCGCTCAGGTTGAGCGAGCGGGCCAGCGAGTCTATCTGGCGGCCGGTGTAGCCGCTGGCGTACATGGCGCCGATGATGGATCCCATGCTGGTGCCGACCACCAGATCGGGCCGGATCCCGAGGCTGTCGAGTACCCGGAGGACCCCGATATGCGCCAGGCCCTTGGCCCCCCCGCCCGAGAGCACCAGAGCGGTGGGGCCATGGCACGACTGGGCGAAGAGCAGCCGGGGGCCGAAGGCGAGTCCGGCCACGACCCACGCCGCAACCCGAGTGGGGCGGGGCATGGGGACTAAGTTAACCGCCCCCTTGCGCGGCGCCCGAAGCCCCCCTAATCATTGCCTTCCAGCTCTCACGTCCCGACCCAGCCGGCGGGACCACCCGAGGAGTCCCTCGAAATGACGTACGTGATCGCTGAGCCCTGCATCGGCGTGAAGGATCGCGCATGCGTTGACGTCTGCCCGGTAGATTGCATCTACGAGGGAGAGGATCAGCTCTACATCCATCCCGACGAGTGCATTGATTGCGGGGCGTGCGAGCCCGAGTGCCCGGTGACGGCCATCTTCCCGGAGGAAGACGTTCCGGAGCAGTGGAAGTCGTACATTGCGAAGAACCGCGAAGTCTTCGCTGGTGAGAGCCCCCCGGGACGCCCGAAGCGATAGCCCAGGGCAGCCCGGCACCTGGAAGCCCGCTCCCGATCCACGACGGGGGCGGGCTTTTTATCCCTGGTGCGAGCCAGGTTCCGAACAGGGAAGGCGAGAGCTCCGGAGCCGTACAACGTTGGCCGCGGCCCCGGAGCCATTGTGGAAAGGAATGTGGCGAGGTCGCGTCAAGAGGGCGCTCCCGATCGCCATTGCTATTGACGCGCGGCGGGCAGGAAAAGTTGCACGGCCACCTCACCGCCGGGCGCTCACGGTTTCCAGGAACTCGGCGAGGATGCGGGTCGTCGTTTCGGGTTGCTCCATCGGGGTCAGGTGGCCCGCTCCTGGCACCACAACCAGCCGGCTGCCCGGGATGGCATCTGCCATGGCCTGGGCCCGTTCGCGGGGGGTGATCTGGTCGTCCTCCCCCACCACCACGAGGACCGGGATGTCACCGAGGCTGGGGAGGAGGGGAAAGCTGTCCGGTCGGTCCTTGAGGGCACTCAGCGCCCCCAGGATACCGGCCACCGGAGTCCGTTCGATGATCTCCCGGACGCGAGACACCACTGCCGGGTTGGCCGTCGTGGTGGCCCGAGCCAGCAGCTTGGGGAGCATGGCGTCGGCGACCGCCTCTGCCCCGCCCTCCCGGGCCTGCGCCATGGCGGTCTCACGCCCTTTCCTGGCTTCGGGGGAGTCCGGCTCGGCGCGGGTATCCATCAGCACGAGGCCTCGCACCCGCTCGGGGGCGCGCCGGCACACCTCGAAGGCCACGTAGCCGCCCATCGAGAGCCCGCAGAGCACCGCGCGATCCACACCCAGGGCGGTGAGCAGAGCCAGGAGGTCATCAGCGTAGGTCGCCATGCTGTACCCGAGGTCGGGCGCATCGGACAGCCCCATGCCCCGGAGGTCGGGGGCGATCCGGGTCCACCCGTCGAGCGCGGCCAGTTGCGCCTCCCAGATCGTGTGGTCCAGGGGATAGCCGTGGATGAACAGAATCGCAGGGCCGTTTCCTCGCACCTCGACCGCGAGATTGACGCCGTTGATCGCGAAACGGCGAAGGGTCCCGCTCGCCACCCGCTCGGCCATCGCCTGAGCGAAGGACGCGGGCACCGGGGTCGGCCGGCCTTCGTGGTCCACGCAGACAAAGACCAGTTCAGCGGTTGCCACCAGCCGATCGTCACGGAGCCGCCGGGCGGTCTGCCGCAGGGAGAAGCTGGTGCGCCCGAGGTGAACCAGCACGGTGGAGAAGCTCAGCACGTCTCCCGGGTACGCCGGGGCGTGATATTCCACCGTGCTCTTGCGCGCCACCGGCCAGATGCGTTGCCGGGTCCAGTAATCCATGCCGGGGCCGCGGGCGAGGATCTCCCAGCGGGCCCGCTCGAACAGCGAGAGAAAGGCGGCCTGGTTCAGGTGGCCGTAGGCGTCGCAGTCGTCGGGGTAGACGGTCAGGGTGATTTCGGGTGGGGCCACAGGAACTCCGCACGAGCGCGGGCTCGACCGAGCAGAGGATGGTCCGCGGCGACGCGCGGCGCGGCCAGGAGCCGCGCGTCAAAGGTATGCCAGAAACAGGGGCGCCGAAAGCGACCGGCGAGGGCCGGGAGGGCAGCGAAGGTTCTCGCGCTGTAGGTGAGCTCGGCCCCGATCCCGAGCGAGGCGAGCCTGGCCCGCGCCGCGCATGCTTGCTCCGTGGGAGGTCCGTACCCCGCCCCCGGCCGGGTTCCGAGCACCAGAAGCCTAGCGGTTCGCGGGGCCGCGGGGGCCCCCACCCGGGCGAGGAGCCTGCGAACCCTCTCGGCGTGGCGCTCCACGGTGGCGGGGCGGGCGATCCAGCGTGGCGTGACTCCGGCGGCTGCGACGGTCACCTCCCACCCCAGCAGGTCAAACCCCACGATCAGGCCGGCGGCAGTCCCGCCAGTCCCCAGGGGAACCAGTACCACATCAGGCCGGGGCATGGCACCTTGCGCAACCTGCGCTGCCAGTTCCAGCGCGGCGTTCACGCTTCCCAGGATGCCGAGCGGGCTCGCCCCTCCCGGGGGAATCCAGGTGACCGGCAGCCCCTGGCGGGCCAGCAACCGTCTTGCCCGCCACGCCGTCCAGGGGAGAGCCGCAAGGGAGGGCGCGAGGCGCACCTGCGCGTGCTGGAGAATCACGGCAAGCGTGCCTTCGACCGCATCCGTCCAGGGCTGAGGAAAGAGCGCCGCACTGACCTGGCGAGCCTGCTGCTGGGCGTAGTGAGCGAGAGTTGCACACCAGGTGGAGCCAAACCCACCCAAGGTCAGCATCGCCGGCCCGGCCGCCGGGAGGATCCATTCCAGCGCCCGCAGCTTGTTGCCGCCCAGCGGGCTGGCGTTGCGATCCTCGCGCTTGACGACCAGGGTCTCGAAGCCCAGCTCGCGGGCCAGAGGGGGGTATTCTTCCACCGGTGACGGGAACGTGCCGAGCGGGGTCCGTGGCGGCGGGTGGTCGAGCAGCCGGAGGAGCGGGAGCATACCCATGCAAGAGCGGAGGAACCGATCGGTTGAGCGATCGAAGGGTCGCGGGGATTATTCGCGATCCGGCAACCACCCATGCCGGCGGTTGCCTCCCATCGCCGGCCCGGCCGGCGAGATGAACCCTGCGCCCCGGTCCTGGACCCCGTGAGCGAACCCGCCCCGATTCTTTACCTCGACACCCAGGACGCCTTCGACCAGTTTGCCGGGAGCCTCGCGGGCGCGGCCCTGGTGGCGGTGGATACCGAGGCGGCGAGCTTTCATCGTTACCGCGATCGGATCTACCTGCTGCAGATCTCGACCCGCAACGCCACGGCGGTCGTGGACCCGCTGGCAGTCGCCGATCTCGGCCGGCTCGGCGCCATCCTCGCCGATCCCGCAATCGAGGTGGTGTTCCACGATGCCGATTATGATCTGCGCATTCTCGACCGCGACTACGGGTTCCGGGCCAGGAACCTGTTCGATACCCGCATCGCGGCGCAGTTGCTGAACGAGCCCGCGATCGGACTTGCGGCCCTCCTGAAAAAGTACTTCGGGGTACAGCTCGACAAGCGGTTCCAGCGGGCCGACTGGTCGGTCCGCCCGCTGCCCCAGGAGATGATCGCCTACGCCGCCTCGGACACACGGTGGCTGCCACCCCTGCGTGACCTGCTGAAAGAGCGGCTCGAGGCAGCGGGGCGCTGGAGCTGGGCCGCCGAGGAGTTCGCCCTGCTCGAGGCGATTCGCTGGAGTCCTCCGGGCCCCGGTGACGAGGCGTACCTGCGACTCAAGGGCGCGCGGACCCTCAAGGGCCACCAGCTTGCGGTGCTCCGGGAGCTGTTCGAGTGGCGGGAGCGACGGGCGGCCCAACTGGACCGGGCGCCGTTCCGGGTGCTGTCGAACGAGGCGCTGCTGACGATCGCCCGCACGATGCCGGCGGACCTGGCGGCACTCAAGGCCACCCGAGCGCTGTCCCCCGAGCAGCTGGGCCGCCGGGGGGCCGAGATCCTGGAGGCCGTGGCCCGCGGGGTCCGTGCCCCGGCGAGCAGCATTCCGGTGTTCGAGCGCGGCCGCCGCCCGCCAGCCGACCTCGCCTTCGAGGCCCGGCTCGACCGCCTCAAGGCAATTCGCAACTCGCTCGCGGAGCGGCTCCAGCTCGCTCCGGGCGTGCTCTGCCCCAACGGCGTCCTCGAGGCGATCGCGCGGCTCAATCCACAGAGCACCAGCGAGCTGGCCCAGGTGAGCGGCATGCGCCGCTGGCAACGGGAGGTGTGTGGGGCGGAGCTGATCGCAGGGCTGAGGGGTTAAAGGATCGTGGGGGTGGTGCGATTGGGGGATCGCTACTCGCCCGGATCGGGTAGCGGGAGTTAGTTTAGGGGCGGAGGAGGCCGCATGCTCAATCCTGAAACCATTCGCAAGGCGCTCCGGCAGGTGAAGGATCCGGAGCTCAACCTCAACATCATTGATATCGGGCTGGTCTACGATATCACGGTGAGCGAGGGGGGGGAGGTGCACGTCACGATGACGCTCACCTCGCCCGGCTGCCCGGCAGGCCCCGAGATCGTAAGCGACGTCAAGCGCACGATCGAAGATCTGGAGGGGGTGAAGTCGGCGGAAGTGGAGGTGGTGTGGGAACCCTACTGGACGCCGGACCGGATGGATCCCAGGGTCAAGGCGTTCTTCATGGGGTAGGCGTCGGGGCGGGTAGCCGGTCCCGGAGACGGCGGCAGCGCGCCTCTGGCTCCCCGCCGTTCAGCAGGGAGGCTGAAGTGCCGCCTGGCACGCCCCGGGGACGGCACGGACCACGGCGTCGGCCAGCTGCCCACGAACCGACCGCAGCCGGCTGATGGATCGGCCCACCTTTGGTCCGTAGCTCCGGTTGGTCAGGAACACCAAGAACAGATCGCGCGCGGGATCCACCCAGAGTTCGGTGCCGGTCCACCCGGTGTGGCCGTAGGCGACGTCCGAGACGAGCCGGCCGAACGGTGTGTCGCCCCGGAGGTTAGGGGCCGGGCGGTCCCAGCCGAGCAGGCGACTCCCCGAGCCGGCGACGGGATCGAGGAACGCGCGGATGGTCTCGGCGGCAAAGATCTGGCGCCCGTCCAGGCGGCCCTCGTTGAGCCAGAGTCTGGCATAGCGGGCGAGGTCGCTTGCCGTGGCAAAGAGCCCCGCGTGCCCCGCCACTCCTCCGAAGCGTGCCGCGTTTTGATCGTTCACCGTGCCGGCCACGGGCCGGCCGCGCCACCGACCCGTGGGCGCGATCCGGGGCGCCAGGGCGGCAGGCGGGCGGAACCGGGTCTCCATCATCCGGGCCGGGGCGAAGATCTCGCGGGCGGTATAGCGATCGAGGGGCTCGCCGGTCACCTGCTCCACGAGCAGGCCGAGGAGAAGGAAATTGAGATCGCTGTACACCACGGCCGTTCCCGGCTGGTACCGGAGGGGCTCGCGATAGAGCAGGGCGACCGCGCTGTCGCGGGTCGGGGCAAGCCGGAAGAACTCGACATAGCTCGGCAGTCCGCTGGTGTGGTCGAGGAGCATCCGGACGGTGACCCGCTCCTTGCCAGGCCCGGCGAACCGCGGGAGGTAGGAGGCGAGGGGCCGGTCGAGGAGTACCCGGTCCTGTTCGACGAGGCGCATGATCGCGCTGGTGGTCGCCACGACCTTGGTGAGGGAAGCGAGGTCCCAGAGCGTCGAGTCGGGGGACGGGACGGGGGAGGAAGTGGACCAGGTGTAGTGGCCGTACCCGCGGGCGTGGAGCACGGTGTCACGGCGGCCGATGACCACCACGGCGCCGGGGTACACCCCTTGGCGGATTCCGGCTTTGACCACGGAGTCCACCGCCGCGAACCGCTGGCCGGCGGCGGGTGGAGAGGCCGCCAGGGCGAGGAGGAGCGCAGCTGATCCGGCCTTCGCGATCATGGGGCTTCGAGCGAGTCACGGATGGAGCCGAGGGGCAGGTCGTAGAGAAGCCGGAGAGTGAGTCGGTCTCGCTCGCTGGGACCTGCCACCGTGGCTCGGGGGTGCATGACGTCCGTCGGCTCGGCCGAATGGGGGAGGCCGAGCGCGTGACCGGCCTCATGCACCGCGATCACGCGGAGGGTTTCCGGGGAAAGGGGCATTCCGCTCGAGTCGTTCAGGGCGAGTCGGAGCTCGGCCCGGTGCATCCGACCGCTCCGGTCCCAGACGAGGCTGGTTTCCCCGAAGCGGGCGGAAGGGAAGTGGTCCACCCAGCGGACCAGGACCCGCGCCTGGGTGGTGTCGCCCACTTCCTCGAGGACGAGGCCGACGGCGCGGGGCTCCCAGGAGGCGAACGCCGCACGGACCTGGTCCGTCAGGGCGGGGCGCCAGCCAGCGGGGCCGCCGGGGACAATGGCGATCGGGACCGGGCCGCTGTCGCCGGCCCAGCGCCTGACGGTGGAATCGCTGGTTGCCAAGAGCGAGTCGAGGTAGTGCCGCTGTCCTTCGGCCCGGAGGCGCCGGCGCACGCCGAGCCGCACCAGGCGATCGAGGGGGCGGGTGCCCGGGGGAGCTGGTAGAATGGCCTCGAGCCCGGCGACGGTCGGGGCTGGCGTCACCTGGGCTCTGGAATCCACCGGCCGCGGCGGATTGCGCGGCAGCTCGGGAGGGGCCGCTTGCGAGGCAGGGACGGCGGCTGGCCTCACTGCCATTCGGGCCCCGGCGGCCACGGCCTCCGCGCGCGCGGCCAGACTCCGCCGCACTCGTCCGATCGTCCCCACCAGGACGAGGGCGACGAGCGCCAGGAGCAGGATGACCAGCAATCGGCGCCCCATGCCGTCTAGGAATATCCACGGGCCCGACCTCCCGCGCCACGGGCCGGCGCCGCCGGTGACGAGCGAGCCGTCGCGCTGGACTTTTCCCTCGGCGGGCGAGAACTTGCGCCGACCCCGCAGGCCCGGTTTTCCCCAGGAGATCCGTTCGACGTGGCATCCCTCTTTGCACGGGTTCTGATCCGCTGGCGGTGGGCGGTCATTCTCATCTGGGTCATCGTCGGATATCTCGCGGCACACAAGGCGCCGCACGTGGTGGAGGTTCTGAACGCACGGGGCGGAACCCGGCAACCCACCGAATCGGCGCGGGTAGATCGCCTGCTGAGGGAGCGATTCGGCACCACGCTCACCGAGTTCCTGGCGGTGACGGTTCAGGCTCCGATCTCGCTGGACTCGGCGCCGGCGCGCGGGCTGGTGGACAGCCTTGCGGCGCGGCTTCAGCGCCAGGCCTACGTGTCAGGGGTGGCCTCCTTCGGCGGGACCGGCGACTCTTCCCTCTGGAGCCGTGACAGCCGGCAGACGGTTCTCCTGGTCGGCCTCGATGTTCCGGACGGCGACAGCGCAGGAAAGGTGCTCGGTCCGCTCCGGGAGCTGGTGCGGGAGACGGTCCGGGAGGTGACCCGCGGGGCCTCGCAGTACGCGGTGCGGGTCACCGGTCGTACCCCGCTCGACCTGGACGTCAAGAGTGTCGCCGCGAGCGACAGCCGGAGGGGGGAGCTTCGGCTGCTCCCGCTCACGATGGGCATCCTGCTGCTCGCCTTCGGCGCGCTGGTTGCGGCGGCTCTCCCGCTCGTGGTCGGTTTCCTCGCGATCTGGGTCACGCTGGCCATCGTCGTGGTGCTGGCGAGCTATACCCCGATGTCCGTGTTCGTGCTCAACATGACGAGCATGTTGGGGCTCGGCGTGGGAATAGACTACTCGCTGCTGATCGTGACCCGGTTCCGCGAGGAGCTCAACCGGGGTCTCGGGCGGCGCCAGGCCGCCAGCCGGGCGCTCAGCACGGCCGGGGTGGCGGTTTTCACCTCTGGTCTCACGGTGGTGGTCGGATTGGCCGCGCTGCTTCTGACGCCGATGGTGGAAACGCAGAGCGTGGGGCTCGGGGGGCTGGTGGTGGTGGGAGTGGCGGTCCTGCTTTCCACCACGCTACTCCCGTCCTTGCTGGCGGTGCTGGGTCGCCAGATTGACCGCCCTCGATGGTTGGCGCGGCGGCTCACCTGGTACCACGCGCCCACCGCCTGGGAGAAGTGGGCCCGCAGCCTGGGCCGCCACCCGTGGCGAGCCCTTGGGATCGGTGGCGCGGCGATCGCGCTGCTCACGGCACCGGTGTTCTGGATCCGGATCGGCCTGCCGTCGCGCAACTGGTGGCCGGCGCAAACCGAGGCGGGGCAGGGAGTTCGCGCGCTGCAGGAGATGGGGCTCGCAAACCTGATCCTGCCGGTGCGAGTGATGGTGGACCTCCCGCCCGGGGAGCGCGCCACCTCGGCCGCGGCGCTCCGGGGGCTCCGGGCCTTGTCGGACAGCCTGCGGGCAGACCCCAGGGTGGCGGAGGTGCGGAGCATCGTGGATCTCCGGCCCAACACGTCCTTGCTGGAGTATGCGATGCTCTACAGCGATCTGGACGACGCGCGAGGGCGCTATGGCCGGTTTCTCGATGCCTATCTGAGCAACGACGGGCGCGCCGCGCTCATGGACGTGATTCTGGCCGACAGCACCTCGCTCACCGGCGGCATGGAGGTGAGCCGCCGGGCTCGGACGCTGGCCGCTCACCCTCCCCGCCAGCTTCGGGACGCGGCCATCCTGGTGGGGGGGTATACCGCGGCCTCGCTCGATCTCCAGGATCTCCTGCTGCAGCAGTTCCCGATGCTGGTGGTCCTGATCCTCGCCTGTACAGGGCTCATGCTCGCGGTCGCGTTCCGGTCGGTTTTGGTTCCGCTCAAGGCGATCCTGATGAACACGCTGTCGGTGAGCGCCACCTTCGGCCTGACCACGCTGGTCTTCCAGCACGGGGTGGGCGCAGCGCTTTTCGGACTCGACGGGCCGACGTCGGCCATCTTCGTCGTGGTGCCGGTCCTGGTGTTCGCAGTGGTCTTCGGGCTCAGCATGGACTACGAGGTGTTTCTCCTGGCCCGGGTGAAGGAGGCCTTCGACAAGTCGGGCCGGAACGATCAGGCCACGGAGGAGGGGCTCTCGGCCACGGCCTCGGTGATCACCTCGGCAGCGCTGATCATGATCCTGGTGTTCGGGGTGTTCGCCTTCGCGCGGGTGCTCGCGATGCAATTCCTGGGGTTCGGCCTAGCGGTGGCGGTGCTGTTGGACGCCACGATCATCCGGATGGTGCTGGTGCCCGCCGTGATGCATCTGGCCGGCGAGTGGAACTGGTGGCCCGGGGTACGGCGCCGGGCCCCGGCGCGGGCGGCGTCCCCTTGACCGGCGTCAGGAGCAGCTGATGCCCTTGTCAGGCAGGGCGGAACCGATCGGGGCGGCGGAGCCGACGACGATGGAGCAGACCTTCGGCGTCTTGGGGTTGGTCACCCGACCGGACCAGCCCGAGCTCGTGCCCTCCACGATGGAGACCAGGTTGCCGGGCGACGGGTTGTTGGGGAGGAGGTTGAGCTGGTCGGCGTAGGTCCGGTTCTGGAAATAGTAGGCTTCCTGCTCGAACGCGATCGCCCTCAGGTCATGCTCCATCGAAGCCACGACGGCCTTTTCTTTGTTGGCCTGAAGCCGGTTGAAGGCCAGGGCCGCGAGGATGCCGAGGACGATCAGGACCACCAGGATCTCGACGAACGTGAAGCCCGGCTGGCGACGCGGTCTCATAGGGTTCCCCGGGTCAAGGGCGGTGGGCGATTGACCGCCACGTGACAAGCGGACACTAGGTACGAAGGTCACGGGCCGGCTCGCTAGCGCTTGGCGTCCAGCCAGTTGTCCCCCACTCCCACCTCGACGACCAGCGGCACCTTGAGCACCGCCGCACCCTCCATGTGTTCTCGCACCAGGCTGGTCACGCGCTCCACCTCCGCCACCGGCGCCTCGAGCACCAGCTCGTCATGCACCTGGAGCAGGAGCCGGGCCGCCAGCCCCTCTTCCTGGAGGGCCCGGTGGACCCGGATCATCGCGATCTTGATCAGGTCCGCGGCGGAACCCTGGAGCGGGGTATTCTGGGCGGTACGTTCGGCGAAGGCCCGGAGGTTCCAGTTCTTGTCGTTGATTTCCGGAATGTAGCGCCGGCGGCCGAAGAGGGTTTCCACGTAGCCGTGCTCGCGGGCCAGTTTCACCTGAAGGTCGAGATAGGCGCGGACCCCGGCGAACCGCTCGAAATAGCGGGCGATGAACGCGCGGGCCTCCTCCTGCGAGATCCCGAGCATGCGGCTCAAGGCAAAGGGCCCCTGGCCGTAGATCGTCCCGAAATTGATGGTCTTGGCACGGGCCCGCATCTCGGGCGTCACCTGGTCCGGGGACACGCCGAAGATGAGCGCCGCTGTCTGGCGGTGGATGTCTCCCCCCTCCCGGAACGCCTGAATGAAGGCGGGATCCTCGGAGAGATGGGCCATGAGCCGGAGCTCGATCTGGGAGTAGTCGGCGACGACGAACCGGCAGCCCGGCCCCGGGACGAAGCCCCGGCGGATGGCCTCGCCGCGGGGTGTGCGCACCGGAATATTCTGGAGATTGGGCTCGGAGGAGGAGAGCCGTCCGGTCGCGGCGCCGGTCTGGTTGAAGCTCGTGTGAATGCGGCCGGTCCTGGGATGGACGCGCTCCGGGAGCACGTCCACGTAGGTGGACTTGAGTTTCTGGACCTCGCGGTATTCGAGGATCAGGCGCGGGACTTCGTGTCCCATCGCGGCCAGCTGTTCGAGGACATCGGCGTCGGTGGAGGGACCGGTCTTGGTGCGTTTGAGGACGGGGAGCTGGAGTTTCTCGAAGAGCAGGGTGGCGAGCTGGCGGGGTGAGTTCAGGTTGACCGCGGTTCCCGCCGCGCGGGCGATGCGGGCCTCGAGCTCCAGGAGTTCGCGGGCCAGGTCAGCCGAGAGCTGGGCGAACAGGGTGCGATCGATCGCGATGCCGGTCCACTCCATATCCACCAGCACCGGTACCAACGGCAGCTCGATGTCGTGGAGGAGTCGTTCGAGACCGAGCTGCCGGAGCGAGGGGGCGAAGAAGGTGTGGAGGGCGAGGACGGTGGCGGCATCGGCGCCGCAGTATTCGGCGGCCTGGGTCACCGGCACTTCGGCGAAGGGTGCCTCGCGCTTCCCGCGCCCGGCCACGTCGGTGTAGCGCTTCATGGGCCGGCCGAGGTGTTCCAGGCTCAGGGTGTCGAGGCCGTGGGAGCGACGGCCGGGGTCGAGGACGAAACTCGCCAGCATCGAGTCGTAGGTCACGCCGGCAAGCTCGACCCCCGCGCCGCGCAGCACCTGCCAGTCGTACTTGATGTTGTGGCCGGCCTTGGGTACCGCGGGGTCGCGCAGCAGGTCGGCGAGGGGCTGCATCGCGGGATCCCCGAGGGGAGGGAGGTTGCGGACGGGCGCGGGAGCGGCGAGGGCGCCCGCGGGCGGGCGGTGCCCGAATGGGAGATACCAGACCTCGTCTTCCGACGTTGCCAGGGCCAGGCCGATGAGCTCGGCGTCGTGAGGCTCGAGCGAGGAGGTCTCCGTGTCGAGGGCGAGGAGCGGCGCCGCGCGCAGCCGGCGAACCAGATCGGGGAGGTCCTCGGGCCGGTCCAGGACGGTCACCCGTCGAGGCGCCGATGCCGAGCTCGGGGCCTGGCCGCGGTCACCGGGCGGGGCTGCCAGCGCCTCCAGCTTGGGGAGGAGGGAGTAGAACTCGAGCTCGGCACAGAGCCGCCGCAGCGCCTCGGCGTCGGGTTCCCGCTCGACGAGGGCGGCCAGGTCGAGCGTGATCGGGAGATCCGTCCGGATGGTGACCAGCTCGCGGGAAAGCCGGGCGTCCTGGGCATACTGCTGGAGGGCCTCCCGGGCGCGTTTGGCCTTCACCTCGCCGGCCCGCTCGAGGAGGGCCGCGAGGGAGCCGTACTGGCCCAGCAATTCGGCCGCGCCCTTGCTGCCGATGCCCTTGACGCCGGGTACGTTGTCCGAGCTGTCGCCGACGAGGGCGAGGTAGTCGGCCACCTGACCGGGCGGCACACCCAGGCGCTCGGCGGCATTGGACTCGTCCACCCACTGCTCGTCCACCGCCGCGGGCCCGCCCCGACCCGGATTGAGCAGAACCACGCCGGGGCGGATCAGCTGGTAGAAATCCTTGTCGCCCGAGACGATCACCACCTGGCATCCCTGCTCCACCCCAAGCCGGGCGAGGGTGCCGATGACATCGTCCGCCTCGTATCCCGGCACCGCGATAACCGGTACCCGGAAGGCCGCGAGCACCTGCTCGACTCGTTCGAGCGAGCGATCGAACTCGGCCTGGAGTTCCTGATCCAGCTTCTCCCGGGTGGATTTGTAGGCGGGATAGATCGCGGTGCGGAAGGAATCGCCGGCGTCGTGGACCCAGGCGAGGTAGTCAGGCCGGTATTTTTCGCGGAGCCGAAGCAGGAAGTTCACCACGCCCCAGGCGGCGGAGGTGTTCTCGCCCTTGGAGGTACGCAGGGGCCGGCTCATCAGGGCGAAGAAGGCCCGATAGACGAGAGCGTAGCCGTCAACGAGGAAGAGGCGAGGCGGGGAGTGGTGCGGCACGCGACGCGTTCAGGCCGTCATTCCGCCTGGCGGCTCAGCCGGGCCACCACGCGCTCGAGTTCTGAGCGCGAGGCGGGCGTCAGGCGGTAGCGGCCGAATCCAGTCTCGTCCACGAAGAAGAGATAGAGCTGGTAGCGGGTGTAGCCCCAGCGGATGAACCGGCCCTGGCTCTGGGGACTCGCGTCGAAGACCTCGTCCGGTTCCCCCAGCCGGATGAGCACCTCGCCGCGGTCGGTGCGCCAGCCCGCGACGCCTTCGTCGCGGAACCGCGCGTTGGCGAGGGCCAGGCGGGAGAAATACTCGGCGAGCGCCTCGTTTTCCGGGGAGGCCGGGTTCGGATCGCTCTGGCTCCAGAACCTGCTCCAGAGTCGAGCCCGCTCGCTCGGCGGCGCGTTACGGAGCGAGTCGAGGACGGGACTCGGGGGAAAGTACCGCAGCAGGCTCAGCATCTCGTCGAAGTTGGTCACGACCCAGTTGGGGGAGAAGGACACGAGCGCGCTGGTCGCGCGCGCATCGGGTCCATCGCCCGCGAGGATCTTGAGCTCGCCGAGCGGCGCCGTCTCGGGCCGGAAGCGGAGGATGAGGCTCTCCACCTCGCGGCGCCCCTGGAAGTGGAGGGTATCGCTCAGGATCACGCTGTCGCGCGCGTCCACCAGCCGGATGGGGACGGCGCGAGGCCCCGGGAGGAGGTAGCCCTCGACGTAGGCCAGTGCGGTGTCGCGGCCGTAGGCAACCGTCCCGCGAGGGTTCACGATGAGCGACAGGGGGTCGGTGCGGGCAGCGCGCCCTCGCACATGATAGGCGAGGACCGGGGCGGAGAAGGTGCCGGGACCGAAGGCCGGGACGTCGTACTCGCCGCTGGCGGTGCTGGCCTTGCGGTTGCTGAGGTCGGTCAGGGTGACCGTGACCCGGAACCGGCCGGGCCGGAGGGTGACCGCGTCCTGGTACAGCACGCTCTCCTCGGCCCGCTGGGTTTCCTGGAAGGTGGCCACCCGCACGACCTGGTCGCGGCTCCGCTCCGCCTGGGTCCCGCCCCCCTCGACGTTGAACTGGACACGGTACCGGGCCACGAACTCGCTACCCTCGCGGTGAAAGGCGAGGTGGCTGTTTTCGAGCGAGAGCGCCAGGATTGCGAGGGTCGAATCTCCGGCGCCACCCAGGAACGAGACCGAGCCGACGAAGGGGATCGGCGCCCCGGCAGCCAACCGGCCCAGCCGCCTGTAGGTCGCGGTGGCGTCGAGGATCTGGGCGAGGGTCTGGGCCTCGTCGGGCTGGGGCCGGGTGCCCACTCGCGACCAGGACCCACATCCGGCGAGGAGGAGGGCGAGGGCCACGTGGCCCGTGACCCGAGGGCGTGGGACGAGTACTCGATTCACGCTCTAGGTTAGCGGGCCGCCGTGCAGAGCGTCAAGCTTGCTCCCTCTCCGGGGGCGGAGTAGCTTGGCGATCCCATGAACCACGCCAGCCTGGTCGGCCGCACGGTAGCCGGATACCGCCTCCTCCAGTATGTCGGCGAGGGCGGGACGGCGACGGTCTACAAGGCCGAGCACCCCGAGCGGGGGGCCGCGGCCGTCAAGGTGCTGCGCGCCCGCCTGGCAAGAGATCCCGTCGCGATCAAACGCTTCCTGCGCGAGGCGGAGTACGGCACCCGGGTAGTCCACCCCAACATCGCGCGCACCTACGATTACGGGCAGATCGAGGACCTGTACTACCTGGCAATGGAGTGGGTGGACGGGGAGCCGCTCGAGCGGTTCGCCGCCCGTTCCGGCCGGCTGGCGCCGGCGCTGGTGGCGACCATCGTGGAGCAGATCGGCGCGGCGCTCGCCGCCTGTCACGCCGAGGGCATCATTCATCGCGACCTCAAGCCGGCCAATATCATGTATCATCCGGGGACCCAGCGGGCCGTGTTGCTCGACTTCGGCATCGCGCGCGACGCCGATCTCAAGCCGGAAGAGCGGCTCACGCGGACCGGGTTCTTCGTGGGAACGCTCCAGTACGTCGCCCCGGAGGCACTGTCAGGGGAGCTGGTGAACCAGCAGGCCGATGTCTACAGCCTGGCCACGATCGCGTACTATCTGCTCACCGGCACCCTTCCCTACTCCGGCCGCTCGCCGCGCGAGCTGTTCCAGCAGCTTCTCACCCAGCCTCCCCTGCCGCTCAACCAGGCCGTGCGCGGGCTCAGGTTCGCGCCCCAGGTCGAGGAGGCTCTGATGAGCGGCCTGGAGCGAGACCTCGCCAAGCGGCCTCGGACGGTGGAGGAGTTCTGCGCCCGGCTCTGCACCGCGCTCCGGAACTCCGGCGAGAAGAGGGGCTTCCTGAGCGGCTGGTTCAGCCGATGACCGCTGCCGCCGACCTGGCTGCGCTCGAGCAACTGCTGCTCGCCCGCTCGGTCCAGCGGGGACAGTTCGTCCTCGCCTCGGGCCGTCCCTCCACCGTGTACGTGGATGCCAGGCTCACCACCATGTCGGCGCAGGGCCAGGTGCTGGTCGGGCGTCTGGGCCTGGCCGCGATCCGCGACCGCGGCTGGAACCCGCGCGCGGTGGGCGGGCTCACCCTGGGCGCCGATCCCGTGGCCTACGCGATCGCCGCGGCCAGCGCGGCCAGTCCGCCGGCCGTGGATGCGTTCAGCGTCCGGAAAGAGGCCAAGGCTCACGGGACCGGCCGCCGGATCGAGGGGAACTTCACGAGCGGCGACTCCGTGGTGGTGATCGAGGATGTCCTGACCACCGGCGGCTCGGCCCTGCGGGCGATCGAGGCTCTTCGCGACGCGGGAGCCCAGATTCTGGGCGTCCTCGCGGTGGTTGACCGCGAGGAAGGCGGCCGCGCGGCGATCGAGGCGGCGGGATATCCGGTTGTGGCCCTGACGACAGCCACTCGCCTCGGGCTGCGCTGAGCGCGACCTGCGCTCGCCGGGGTCCGGCGCGGGCTCGAGGCCAGGCGGCGAACGGTTCTTGCCCC
>JBBIMQ010000018.1:0-15423 GCA_037444345.1 Gemmatimonadota bacterium
CTGGCGCCCGCTCGGCCGCAGGGACCCGGGCGGCGATGGCCGGCTGCTCTGCCCCAGCCCCAGGCCGCCCGGCTCCCGGGCCATGCACCCACTGGTTCGCCCGCCAGCCGAGGGCGAGGGACAGCACCACGGTGGCGGCCCAGGCGCTCCTCCGGATCCACCGCCGCCGGCGGTCCCGCCGGGCCGTGAAGGCCTGGACCAGGACCTCGTAGGGGGGCGGGATGACCAGATCGGGACCGAGAGGCGCCAGGATCGCGGTGGTGCGGTCCCGCAGGGCGGCGATATCGTCGCGACATGCCTGACAGGAGGGACACTCAGCCAGGTGCCGTTCGATCTCGGCGCACTGGGAGCGACTCAGTGCCTGGTCCAGATAGGCGTGCAGTTCGTCTTCAGGAATGTGCCGCACGGTGCTGCTGTTCCATCCGGTCGTAAGCGTCCACCAATCGTTTCCGGGCCCGCGCCAGCGTGGTGCCCACCGCCCCCACGGCCAGCCCGGTCTGCTGCGCGATTTCGGGGTAGCTCAGGCCCGCATCCCACAGCAAGAGCACCTCCCGGTCGCGCCGCGTGAGCGTGGCCAGTGCCTGGTCCACGCGCGAGCGCCGCTCATCCTCCTCCACCGCGGCCTCGGCCGAGCGCGGTGCCGAGGGCAGGCCCACCGGATCGTCCTTGAGCAGGGTGAGGTGCCGCTTCCGTCGGACGGCCGCCCTGGCCTCGTCCCTCGCCAGGTTGGCGGCCACCGCGAACACCCAGGCCCGGGGCTTGTCTGGCCGATGGGTCATGGCCCGGATGAAGACTTCTTGCGCCAGATCGTGCGCGCGGTCGAGATCCCACACCTTGCGATAGAGGAACCGGACGACGGTCGCGTAGGTGGCCTTGTAGAGCTGCTCGAGGTCGTCGCCCATGAGGGCCCCCTCTGTCGAGGACTCGGTCCCGCCGGCGCGACGCCCGAACCCGTTGCGGGGACGCGCGATACCCATACGACGCCAGCCCGCCTGCCGGATTGCACACCCGGGGCCTGGCGGATCGCACCGGTTCGATAATATCGCCAATTCAACGATCCAGCAGTGGCCGGCCGGCCCTGGGGGACCCCCGGGAGCCCTTCTCGCAGCGAAACTCCTAACCCCTGCCTGGGCGGATGAGGTGGGGGTGGGCGAGGGCGAGGTCGCCCGCGCCATCCTAACCCTTGCCCGGCCGGAAGACGCACCCCGGGTGAAGGCCTTTCCCCTTCGGAGGCCATTCGGTGCAGAGGTCCGGCTTGGCCGGGCGCCCGTCGTTCCGGAGCCGGCCGTGCAAGCTGCAGGTACGTCCCCCGCCATCGAGGTAGGCGCAGGCGGAGATGGTCTCCGCCTCGAGTGCGTCCTCGCCCTCCCGAGTGATCTTGCAGAGGTAGGGGGAGAGCCGGGATCGGATCAGCGCTTCCAGCGTCGCGTCGGTCTTCGAACAGAGGATCTCCACCTGCAGATCGCGGCAGCACGCGGCCCCTCGCTTGTGGTCGGCGGTGGTGCAGGGAGCCGTCGCGCACGGGTTGGTGGTGGGTTCGAGGACCGGGAGGCTCGAGCGAGGGAAGAGAAGGCGCCGTTCGACGAGTTGCCCCTGCTCCACGATCGCGAACCGGTCGCCGCCGAGCTGGCGGGGGGAGGGTGTAACGGCCGCCGGCCCGGGAACCGGCCCCTCGAACCCGTGAGCCCGGCAGGACGCGCGACCGGCTCCCAGGAGCGCGAGGTACCGGCAACGGACGTGGAGGAGAGCGTCCACCAAGAGCTCCTCGCCCCGGCGCCGCAGTGCCCCGAAGGCGATGTGCTGGGTGTGCCCGAGAAGCCAGGTGGCCTCATGATCCAGGGAATCCGGGCCGCCGTCGAAAGTGCCGATCCGGAGCGTCACCGCAAGCTGCCGGCACTGGGGCCCGAGCTCGCGACAGGGAGGCGGGGGGTGCACGGCAGGCAAACTAGCGGGGTGCCAGGGGGGAACGACCCACTCCCGTTTTCTCGACCGGGCGACTAGTATTGTGAACCTTTTCACAAGGTTGGCGTTCCCCTTGAGCGGAGACAGCGGAGCAATGCGTGCGATTGCGGTGGTGGCAGGGCTCGCCTTGGCGGTGGCGGCCTGTGGCGGCGAGAAGAAGGCAGAACAGACCCCTGCGGCCGGGCCCCAGGCGGCGCCGGCGCCGGCGGCCGGCACGGTCCACGAGGTCCAGATGGATTTCGACGGGAAGGTGGGCGTGTTCGTGCCCGCCGAGCTCACTATCAAGGCTGGCGACATCGTGAAGTTCGTGGTGCGGACGGGTCCACCTCACAACGTGGCCTTCGACCCCAAGGGGATTCCGGCTGGTGCCGAAGCCTTCCTGAACGGCGCGATGGCGGAGACGATGGGGCCGCTCACCGGTCCGATGAAGGTGGCGGTAGGGGATAGCTACGAGATCAACTTCACCGGCGCGCCGCCGGGGGTCTACCAGTACCACTGCACGCCGCACCTGCCCTTCGGTATGAAGGGGACGCTCACGGTTCAGTGAGATCGGCGGGCTAGGGCGATCGGGGCGGGTCGAGGCGAAGCGAGGTCTCGACCGGCCCCGATTCTTCCGAGGCCTGACTTTCACCTCCCGCCCCGCCAGGGAGCTTCCGTATCTAGCGAGCCTCCGCTCCCGCCCAGGGTGGCGGCTCCGTCGGCCCCGTGCTCGAGCGCCCGACCTCGCCCGCTCGCTCGGCCGCCGTCCCGACCCCGACCACGATCCCCGCCAGCACCGCGCCCGCGAGCGCGTCTACCGCGTAGTGCATCTGGCAGTACACCACGGCGATGGCGAGCAGTCCTGCCAGCGGGGCGAGGCAGGCCCCGAGGGTTCTCGAGCCCGCGAACGCCGCCGCGGTCGCCACCAGCGCGGCGGCCACGTGGGACGAGGGGAAGGCGGCGCCGTAGGCGCTGCCGCGTTCCAGGGTAGCGTAGACCAGTCGCGCGGCCGGGTTGGCGAGCAGCCTGCCGTCGGGCCGGGGAAACTCGTAGTACGGCCCGGCGACCGGAAAGGAGAGAAAGACCGCGTAGCAGATCAGGAAGGTCGGGATCAGCCAGTCCACCAGGCGGCGTGCGTCCCGGATCCGGCCGCGGGCCAGGAAACAGACGAGCGGGGCGGCCAGCACGCCGTAGTAGGCCAGGTAGGCGCCGTGCAGGACGGCGGACCAGATCTGGCTGGGGTGGGCCTGCCACCAAGAGCGGCTCACTTCTCCGCCGAAAAGGAACCGTTCCCAGCGGCGCACGGTGGCGTCGTGGGTGGCGACACCGCCGAAGTCGTTCAGGATATCGAGCGCCGGATACAGGGCGGGGAGGAGCAGCAAGGGGTAGATCTCCCGCACCACCTGGCCGAGCCGGCCGAGGCCGGGCCTGGCGACGAGCAAAGCGAGGGTGGCGGCGAGAAGATTGGCTGCGATGACCCAGGCTGAGGCGGGCTGCCGCGGCAGGCGCACGCCCGCGTACACGCCCGTGATCAGGAGGTAGGCGAGCAGCATCCGTTCGACTGGTCGGATCCGTGCTGCCGCCGCTGCCGTCAGAGCCACCCCTGCTCCCGGTACCAGCGGGCCGCCTCCAGCAGGCCGCGGGCGAGGTCGTGCCGGGGCGTCCAGCCGGTCTCGCGGACCAGGGGACCCGGGTCGGCGGTCCAGGCCGGCTGGAAGAATTCGGCGGCCTTGTCAGGCGTGAGAATCGTCGCCTTGCCCGCCACGCGGGCGGCCGCCCCGGCCAGTGCCAGGGCCCCGACCGCGAGCGGGCGGGGCAGGGGGATCACCCGCACCGCCGGCCGGCTGGCGACCCCCAACTGGTGGAGCACCTTGGCCAGGCGCTCGACGAATTGCCTGCTGGTGAAGACCTCGGGGTGGCAGGCGTAGTAGATCCGCCGCGCCGCGGTCGCGGAGCGCGCGACGGCGACCAGGGCCTCGGCCAGGTCGGGGCCGAAGACCGCCGTCAGCTCCTGGCTGCCATCGCCGAAGAGGGGGACCACGCCGCGGCGCACCAGGCGAAACACCCTCAGGACCTCGGTGTCGCGGGGGCCGTACACCATCGGCGGACGGACGATCCGCCAGTCGAGGTCCGAGGCCATCACGGCCTCCTCGGCGGCCAGCTTGCTCCGCCCGTACGCCGTGACGGGTCGAGGCGGTTCCTCCCCCGTCAGGGGACGACCCCGCTCCGCGGGTCCGGCAGCCGCCAGGGAGGAAACCAGGACCAGCCGAACCGCCGGGCGGCCGAACTGCCGCACCGCGGCGACCAGGTTCGCGGTCCCTTCCCGGTTGGTCTGGAAGAACTCCTCGCCCCGTCGCGCCGCGATGAGCCCGGCCACGTGGTAGATGACCTCCTGGTCCCGCACCGCCTCGGCGAGGGCGCCGGCCTGATGCAGATCGCCTCGTACCAGCCGCACCCCCAGCCCCTCGAGCCGGGCCGCCCGGGCCGGCGTGCGCACCAGGGCGGTGACCTGATCACCCTGCCGGACCAGGGCTTCCACCAGGTGACTGCCCACGAACCCGGTGGCCCCGGTGACCAGCGCCTTCATACGGGCCGGTCGTACAGGCGGTAGGTCTTGTACACGGTGAACTCCATTTTCCGGAGTCCCGCGTTCATGAGCGCGTTGTCCTCGAGGATCCACCCCGCCTCGCCCCAGGTGAAGCCCAGGGGCTCCGCTCGAGTCCAGATCCAGTGATGGAGCAAGGCGTCCACGCCCTTGCCCCGCCACTCGGGGAGGATGCCGAGCAGGAGAATCCGGAGCCGGCGCAGCCGCTTGAGCTTGAGCGTGAGCAGGAGGTCGGCGAGGAGGGCCGGCGTGAGGCGGCCCGACCGGTGGCGCCGCAGCACGCCGTAGAGGTCGGGGAGACAGAGCCCGAATCCGATCACCTCGCCGTCCTTCTCGGCGAAGGGGATCAGCTCCGGGACCACAATTGGCCTGAACTGCCGGGCCAGATGGTCGAGCTCCCGATCGGTCAGCGGCACAAAGCCCCAGTTCTTCTCCCAGGCGCGGTTGTAGAGCGCCTTGATGCGCTGGACCTCAGCGTCGAAGTCCGCCAAGTTGAACGGCCGGACGGTGATGCCGTACCGCTGCCGGATGAGCTCGATGCCGCGGCGGAGCCGCTCCGGTACCGGGATGTAGAGCGGCTCGTACCCGCCGCGGTACACCAGCAGGTCTTTCGCCTTGATGAAGCCGGCGCCCTCCACCAGTCGCACGTAGTAGGGCGGGTTGTGGGGCATCATGAGGGTGGGTGGGGTGTCGAAGCCGTCCACCAAGAGGCCGCACTCGTCGTTGACCGAGAACGAGGTCGGCCCCCGGAGCGTGTCGTGGCCCCGCTCGCCGACCCAGGTCCGCGCGGCCTCGAAGAGCGCGTCGGCCACCGCCTGGTCGAGGATGGATTCGAAGAAGCCGAAGAATCCCACCCGGTCGCCGTGGATTTCGTTATGCAACCGGTTGCTGATGGCGGCGATCCGGCCCACCACCTCGCCCTGGCGCTCGGCCAGGAAGTACGCCGCCTCCCCGTGGTCGAAGAACGGATTGCGGCGGCGGTCGAGCAGTACCGCCACGTCCCGACGCAACGGCGGGACCCACAGGGGGTCCCGCCGATGGAGCCGATAGGGGAAGGCGATGAACCGGGCGAGATCGCGCGGGTCCGCGACGGCCCGGACCCGGATACCGCTCAGATGACCCCCAGCTCCTTGCCGATCCTCGCGAACTGCTCGAGGCAGAAGTCAATCTGCTCGAACGTGTGAGTGGCCATGAGGCTGGTGCGGAGCCGGCAGGCGGAGGGTGCTACGGCCGGCGGCATGACCGGGTTGGTGAACACGCCGGCATCGAACAGCTTCCGCCAGAAGAGGAAGGTCCGTTCCATGCTCCCGATCAGGACGGGCACGATGGGCGTCTGGGTGTCGCCGATGTCGTACCCCAGCGACCGCATCCCCTCCTGGAACCGGCGCGTGTTGGCCCAGAGCTGGGCCCGGCGCTCGGGTTCGCTCCGCAGCACTTCCAGCGCCGCGAGCACCCCAGCCGTGTTGGAGGCGGGAAGCGCCGCGGTGAAGATCAGCGGCCGGCTGTGGTGCTTGAGGTAGTGGATCACGCCCTCGGAGCCGGCCACGAAGCCGCCGATCGAGGCCAGCGACTTGGAGAAGGTGCCGGCGATGAGATCCACCTCGTCGGTCATGCCGAAATGGGCGGCGGTGCCGTCGCCGCCGGGGCCCAGCACCCCGATCGAATGAGCGTCGTCCACCGCGAGCGCGACCCCGTGCCGCCGAGCCAGGCGGACCAACTCGGGGATGTTGGCGATGTCGCCCTCCATGGAGTACACGCCGTCCACCACGATCAAGGCGCCCTTGTTCCCCTTGGTCCGCTCGATCAGGCGATCCAGCCCGGCGAGATCGCCATGGTTGAACCGCAGGGTCTCGCCGTAGGACATCTTGGCGCCGTCCACGATCGAGGCGTGGTCGAGCTTGTCGAGGTAGACCAGCTCGCCGCGACCGATCAGGCCGGAGATGAGTCCGAGGTTGGCCTGATAGCCGGTGGAGAAGACCAGGCAGGCTTCCTTGCCGAGAAACTCCGCCAGGGCGTGCTCCAGCTGACCGTGGAGGTCGAGCGTTCCATTGAGAAAGCGGCTTCCCGTGCAGCCGGACCCGTACCGATGCAGGGCCCGTGCTGCCGCCTCCAGCACCTTGGGATGATGGGTGAGGCCCAGATAGTTGTTGGACCCCAGCATGATGCGCCGCTGGCCCTCGATCACGACGGCCGTATCCTCGGAATCCGAGATCGGCTTGAAGTAGGGATAGAGCCCTGCCGCCTCGATCTCGCGTGCCTTGGTGAACTGCCGGCACTTGTCGAAGAGCGCGATGCTCTGAAGAGTCTGCATGTCCACGGGCCCGGATCCTTGGGGTGCGGGGAGAGTCTGAGCAAGGGAGAGCAACGCGTTAGATTCTAAGGGGTTGGCCCTCGCGGCACAAGCGCAGCGCCGCGGTGGTCCACGATCCGGCTTCGTTCCTGCAAGAGACCTGGCATGGGGAGGACTGTCGCACGCACGGCGCGTCACCGCTTCGAGAGGTTGGCCCTGTGAGCACGGCCCCCGGGGGGGGCCGGCGGTGGCTCCGCCTCTGCACTGGTGCCGCAGGGACGCTGCTGGTTCTCTGCTTCTCGCTCGACCGGCTGGCCGGCCAGGGCCAGCCGGTCGTCCAGCGCCCCGAGCCCGGGCGCTTCGAGGTTCCGGGGCTGGACTTCCGCCCCGATGGCGCGTGGCGCAAGGCCACCGAGCGAGTGCGGGAGCGGCGCCGGGGTCTGCTTCGCCAGGGGAAGCTGGCGCAGTTGAACGCCCCCGGTAGGCCGGGGCTGGTGCAGGTCGCCGGGACCTACCGGATTCCGGTGCTGCCGGTCGCCTTTCGGAATGTTCCGCCGCCGTTCAGCGCGGCCCAATATCAGAGTGTGCTCTTCGACCCGGCGCCCTCCATCTGGGCCTACAGCGTGCGCTCGTATTACGCCGAGCAATCGCGCGGGCGAGTCACGATAGACGGCGAAGTGCGGAGCTGGGTCGTGGCGGACTCGAGCGACCTCTATTACGAGGACGGCTGCAACGGGGTGTTTTCCTGCCCCCACGGCGGCCAGCGGCTCGGGCAGCTCCTGCTCGAGGTGCTCACCCGAAACGACGACGGCACCTTCGACTGGGGCCGGTTCGACAACGATGGCCCGGACGGACAGCCGAACTCCGGCGACGACGACGGCGTGGTGGACGTGGTGATGTTCCTCCAGCCCGAGGTGGACGGCGCCTGTCGGACCAGCAACCTCTGGGCCCATCGGTTCGTGATTCGGGGCTGGACCGGTTCGCCCTACCAGACCCGGAGCCCTCGACGCGACGCCCAGGGCCAGCCTCTCCCCGGCCAGTTCATCGTGGTGGACGATTACACCTTGCAGAGCGCGGTCGGCGGGAGCGATGCCTGCACCCCCGGTGTGATCATGGCGATCGGGACCAGCGCGCACGAGACCGGCCACGCATTCGGCCTGCCTGACCTCTACGACACGAACTTCTTGAGCCCCAGCGGAACCCAGGGCATCGGGGAGTGGGGGATCATGGGGAGCGGGAACTACAGCAAGCCCTACAGTCCGGCCGCGTTCGAGGCCTGGTCCCTGGTGGAGCTCGGGTGGGTGGCGGTGGACACCCTGGCGGGTGACCGCGCCGTAAGGCTCCCCCCGGTAGCGGCCTCCGACACCGTGCTCTATGTCGCGGTTCCGAATACCGACGAGTATTTCCTGTTCGAGAACCGGCAAGCGATCGGGACCGACACCGCCCAGATGAACCCGGCCTGTACGGCCGGTACCCGGAGCTGCGCCAAGGGAGGCGGGCTCCTCGTCTGGCACATTGACCAGGGCCAGATTGACCGGCACGGGTTCCGGGCCGACAACCGGGTGAATGTGGGGCCGGTCCACGGGGTGGCGCTGATCCAGGCGGACGGGCGCGAGGACCTGCGGACGCCCGGGAGCAAGAACCGCGGCGACCCGGGCGATCCCTATCCCGGCACGAGCGGCAACACCCGACTGGGACTCACCACGCTTCCGGCGGCGGTGGACAACCAGGGGGCGGGCGCAGGATTCGAGCTGGATTCGATCGTGCAACTGGTGCCGAACGGCGCAGTGGGCTTCCGGTTCAGGCGCACGACCCCGGGCCAGGTCTACGTGGATGTGGCTCAGGCGGCCCGGCACCTCCTGGGCCAGCCGGTGCTGCGCTCGGCCCAGCTGAGCTACCTCGATGCGTCAGGCAACGCCAACGGTCGCTACGACGTGGGGGACTTCCTCCGGCTGGTGCGGGAGGGACCGGCCGTGGGATCGGCCCCGCTCGGGACCCTCCCCTCGGGGCGGGCCGGGAGGACGGAGTGAGAAGGGCGGGGCTCCGAGCCGCGCTGCTCGCCCTGGGCCTTGCGGGCTGGCTGGGGTCCTGCGACAGCGGGCCGACCGAGCCTCGACCGGGCACGCTGGACCTGGTCTTCACCCCGCCCGCAGCGGGGGCCGGGGCGTTGCTCTTCCTGGTGGACGGCGCGCCCATTGATTCCATCGAACCCGCGAGCTACCCCGCCATCAGCGGCCGCCTCTCGGCCAGCGCCGTGCGGGTGGTCGTGACCGGGCAGCTCGCGGGCGGGGTGGTGGCCCGGCTGCGCGTGCCTGACGTGCGGTTGTACGGGAAATACCGGGCGACGCTGGAAGAGGTGGCCGACGGGACCACCTACGCCCTGCGCGATCCGGCGGCGTACCGACTGGTCGTGGTGCCGCCTCGGTGACCCGGCTGCGCGGAGGGCTTGACTCATCAAGAAATATTGATATATTGTGACTGATGTCCCTGGCCGCTCTTCCTCACGTGCCGCTGGCGCGGGTGTGCCACGCCCTCTCCGACGAGACCCGGCTCCGCATTCTGGGCCTGCTCAGCCGGGGCGAGCGCTGCGTGTGCGAGCTTGCCGGGGCATTGGACGCCGGGCAGTCACGGCTTTCCTTCCACCTCAAGGTGCTCAAGGACGCCGGACTGGTTCAGGACCGCCGAGAGGGCCGCTGGGTGTACTACGCGCTGGTTCCGGGTGTCCTGGACGCGGTCGCGGAGGATCTCAAGCATCTGCGGCTGGGGACACCCGAGGGCGGTGACCAGCGATGCTGCCGGTGACTCGTTGCGGGGCCCGGGCGCGTCATGCACCCCGTGCTTCATCGGTGCCAGCGGAGCCGTCGCGGCGGTCCCGCCTCTCGGCAGCCGCTTTTTTTGATGCCCCATTCATCAACGCAATTTGATAGGAGCCCGATCATGACTGACCTCACGACCCTCGTGCGGGAGCGCTACGCCGCCGCTGCCCGCCGGATGCAGGAAGGACGCCAGGGCGGCTGCTGTGGTGGGGGGCAGGGGTGCGCTGCCGACCCGATCACCCGGGACCTCTACGACCGGGAGCAGGTCGCGACCCTTCCCGCCGACGCCGTGGCCGCCTCGCTCGGCTGCGGGAACCCCACGCTGCTCGCCGACCTGCGTCCGGGCGAGGTGGTGCTGGATCTGGGGTCCGGTGGTGGGCTCGACGTTCTGCTCTCGGCTCGGCGGGTCGGACCCCAGGGCAAGGCCTACGGGCTCGACATGACCGACGAGATGCTGGCCCTGGCGCGGGAGCATCAGCGCCAGGCGGGGATCGCCAACGCGGAGTTCCTGAAGGGGCAGATCGAGGCGATCCCGCTGCCTGACAATACCGTGGACGCCATCATCTCGAACTGCGTGATCAATCTCTCCGCCGACAAGGACCGGGTCTTCCGGGAGGCCTTCCGGGTGCTCAAGCCCGGCGGGCGGTTCGCGGTTTCCGACATCGTGACCCGGGGCGAGCTCCCGGAGCCGGTGCGTCGAAGCCTGGCGCTCTGGACCGGGTGCATTGCCGGTGCGCGGCACGAGGCCGGCTATCGGGCGGGCCTCGCGGCCGCCGGATTCGTCGAGATCGCGATCGAACCCACCCGGGTGTACACGGCGGAGGATGCCCGGAGCTACACCGCCGGGCTCGGCCCCCAGGGCGAAGCGATGGCCCTGGCGGTGGATGGCCGGATCATGAGTGCCTTCGTTCGGGCCAGGAAGCCCGCGTGATCCGGATCGCGCCGCTCGATCCCGGCCGCTTCGCGGACGCCCGGGCGCTGCTCGAGCGCGTGGCGCTCCCGGTGTCGGACCTCGACCCTGCTCGGCTGCCTGCGTTTCTCGCCGCGTGGGAGGGTGACCGGCTGGTGGGAACGGTCGCGGTGGAGCGGCTGGGCAGCGAGGGACTGCTTCGTTCCCTGGCGGTTTTGCCCGAGTCGCGGGGGCGGGGTGTGGGACGGCGGCTGGTCGCGGCCGCGGAGGACCACGCCCGAGGATGCGCGATTCGGGCGCTCTACCTGCTCACCACGACCGCCGAGGCGTGGTTCGCCCGGGCGGGGTACCACCGGCTGGACCGCGAGGAAGCGCCGGCCTCCGTGCGGGGGACCAGAGAGTTCCAGTCGGTCTGTCCCGCGTCGGCCGCGTTCATGTGGAAACGAATCGGCTGACTCCGTGGGGCTGTGAAGCCGCGGGGCAGCGGGACTGGGGGGACTGGAGGGATGGGATGACTGCGATTTCAGAGGTGAGTGCGACCGCGTCCAGCCCAGAGACGCGGCGATTGTCGGGGTTCGAGCGCTACCTCTCGGGGTGGGTGGTGGCCTGCATGGCAGTCGGTGTCGCGCTGGGCCGTGCCTGGCCGGGCGTCACTGGCGCGCTCGCGGAGATGGAGTTGGTGCCCGGCTCCCACGTCAATGGTCCGATCGCAATCCTGATCTGGCTGATGATCTACCCCATGATGCTCAGGATCGAGTTCGGAGCGGTTGCCGATGTGGGCCGGCGGCCAGCGGGACTCCTCATCACACTGGCCGTCAACTGGCTGGTCAAGCCGTTCAGCATGGCGTTCCTGGCCTGGCTCTTCCTGCAGCACCTCTTCGGCGGCCTGGTGCCGGCCGCCGCCTCGCGCGACTACACGGCCGGGCTCGTCCTCCTGGCCGCGGCGCCGTGTACGGCGATGGTGTTCGTCTGGAGCTACCTCACCGAGGGGGACTCGGCCTACACCCTGGCCCAGGTGGCGATCAACGACCTCATCATGCTGGTGGCCTTCGCCCCGATCGTCATGGTGCTCCTGGGGGTGGCGCGGGTACCGGTGCCGGCTCGGGTGCTGATCACTTCGGTCTCGGTGTTCATCGCGATCCCGCTCCTGGCGGGCTATGTCACCCGGCGGCTTCTCGTTCGGGCCCGTGGGGCCACGTGGTTCGAAGCGCGTTTTCTCCCGCGGTTCCGCCCGGCGACGCTGGCGGCACTCCTCGCCACCCTGGTGCTGATTTTCGCGTTTCAGGCCGAGAACCTGCTGGCCAACTGGGCCGCGGTGATCTTGATCGCGATTCCCATTCTGGTGCAGGTCTACTTCAACTCCGGACTCACCTATCTCCTGATGCGTCGGTTCAAGGTGGCGCACAACGTGGCATGCCCGGGCGCGCTCATCGGGGCCAGCAACTTCTTCGAGCTGGCGGTGGCGGTCGCGATCACCCTGTTCGGGCCAGCCTCCGGTGCGGCGCTCGCCACCGTCGTGGGCGTGCTGGTGGAGGTCCCGGTTATGTTGTCGGTGTGCCGCGCCTGCGTCAGCACCCGGGCCTGGTATACCCGTGGCCTCCTTCCCACCTTTCCGAGTCGGCGATGAGGCCCAGGCTCTGCGCCAACGCCGTGCGGCCCGGAGGCCGGAACCGATGACGGCAAGGTCCACGCCGGCGAGGCGCTACCGCGTGCTCATCCTCTGTACCGGCAACTCCGCCCGGAGCCAGATGGCCGAGGCGTTGCTGCGGGACAAGGCCAGCGACCGCTTCGAGGTGGCGAGTGCCGGGGCCCGACCCGCGGCGCGGGTGAACCCCTTCGCCCTCGAGGTCCTGCGAGAGGCCGGCATCGAGTGGGAGGGGAAGGTGCCCAAGGGGCTCGACGGGCTGGAGCAGGAGCGGTGGGACCTCGTGATCACCGTGTGCGATCGGGCCAAGGAAGCCTGCCCCATCTTTCCCGGAGCCCCCGTGATCGCGCACTGGGGTATGCCCGACCCGGCCGAGGTCGAGGGTCCCGAGGCCGTCAAGCGCCAGGCGTTCCGCGAGGCCTTCGCCACGCTCAGCCGGCGGATTGATCTGCTGCTTGCCCTGCCGCTCGAGAAGCTGGAGCGCCTGGTGCTGGAGCGGAAGGTCCGAGAGATCGGGACGCGCTGAGCCGCGCCCTCACCGACAACGTTGTGGGGTGCTCATGCCGCCATCGTTCCTCGCCGCCACCCCGCCGCCTCCGTACTACGCGGTGATCTTCACCTCGCGCCGGACCCCCGGGACCGACGGGTACGACCAGATGGCAGCGCGGATGTTGGAGCTCGCCAGCGCGCAGCCCGGGTTTCTCGGGGTGGAGAGCGTCCGGGGGGCGGATGGCCTGGGCATCACCGTGTCGTACTGGCGCTCCGAGGCCGACATCGCAGCCTGGAAGGCACACCCGGAACATCGGGTCGCGCAACGAGCCGGGCACGAGGGGTGGTACGAGCATTTCGAGGTACGTATCGCTCGGATCGAGCGGGCCTACCAGGGGCCGGATCCGGCGCGATTTGACCCGGAAGCAATGAAGGCCGGCGAACAGGCAACCGCGGGGCGGTCCGGGGCCACGCGACCGGGTCGCGACCCCGGTTGACCCGTGCGAGCCGTTCCGTCAGGTTAGGCCACCCCGACCGTTCTCAGGCGGTCATGGGCTACATCGCCATCCTCCAGAGCCCGGGCAGCGCGGTGCTCAAGATCGTGGGTTCCGAAGCCCCCCAGGGCGCGACCCCTGCGGGGGAAGCTCCCGGGTTGGATGGGGGGTGGGAGGTGGCGGTCGAGCGCCGAGTGCCCGATCCCCGGTTGGTAGAAGTCCGGCTCCGGGAACTCTTGGCCTCGTCGCGCGTGGCAGGGTCGGAGACGCTCTACGAGTGCCCGCTGCCGCTCGCCATCCGGGCCCTGGAGCTTGCCACGGAAGCGCTCTGGCCCTCACGGCGGCTCCGCTGTCCCGAGTGCCATCAATACTTTCTCCTCCCCCATGAAGAGCGGCGTCGGATGTATTTGCGGTGCCCCTTGTGCCGAAGCGTGATGCTCAACCCGGGTTGGGATTCGGCCTAGGGGTGGCTGAAGCGGGGCAGCCCGACCGGCCAGCGGCTCCGGCCAGGCGCGGCGCGGGCGGCCAGAACTTCTGGATCGGCCACGGCCTCGATTGAGGGGGGACGCGGACAGGCGAGGGCGCCGCCAATCCGGCCCGGATGCGCGCCCCCGCGGGAGCGGGTTGATGGGGCCGGCCTCGAGTCAAGGCGGGTATTTTTATAGGCAAGGATGCCGGAGGTGTTCATGCAGATCGCGCTCACACCCGAGGAGACCACACTTCTCCACGGCCTCCTCCAGGATTACCTGCCAGCCTTGCGCCTCGAGATCGCGCGCACGGAAGCGAAAGACCTGCGCCACCTCCTGGTGCGCCGGCTGGAGCTGGTGGAGCGGTTGCTCGCCGAGCTCGCCGGGTCGGTTCAGCCGGCGGGAACCTGAGAGCGGAGGGGTGGAATCAGGGACTGCCCGGTTCGAGTTGACCGGACTTGGCCTCAGGTACAGCTTGAAGCGACCCGCCGCGCGCTCGAAAGGTCGAGTTCATGGGAGGGAGAGATGGCGCTGGATGAAACGCTGCCCCGCCGTGGTTTTCTCAAGACCCTGAGCGGACTCGGCGCGCTCCTCGCCGTGGAGGGGCTGGCCGGCGCCGCCCGGCCCGTTGCCGCGCTCGGGGCGGGACTCCTCCGAGGGAGCGACCCCGGCGACCCGCCAATTCCTAACGAAATCGTCGCACGCATCTATCAGGAGCGCTTCGGCGACCGGCAGCCGCGGCGGGGTCACGTGGTTCTCGACATGCCGGAGCTGGCCGAGGACGGGCGGTACGTCCCGGTGGCGATCGAGTCCGATCTTCCCATGACCGCCGCCGAGTACGTGAAGTCGGTGTACCTGATCGTGGACCACAACCCCGATCCGCTGGTCACTGCCTTCCACCTCACGCCCGCCCTGGGCCCGCTCGCGATCCAGACCCGGATCAAGATGAAGCGTACCAGCTGGATCCGGGCGATCGTCGAAACCAGCGGCGGCGAGCTCTGGGCGGACTACAAGAAGGTGGAAACGACACTCAACGGGTGCGGGTAAGATGCCTGAGGTCGGCCGAACCAAAGTCGTGCTTCCCGAACGGATCGAGCGGGGCGAGGTCATCCCGGTCCGGGTCGTGGTCCAGCATCCCATGGACACGGGGTTTTTCCGGGATGCCAACGCGGAGATCATCCCGGCCTGGTTCATCAACGAGGTGCGGATCTATTACGGGGACGCCGAAGTCGCCCGGTTCGAGTGGACCAGCGGCATCAGCCGGGACCCGATGGTCGTTTTCAACCTCAAGGCGGACCGCGAGGGGCCGCTCACCTTCGTCTGGCGGGACAACAAGGGCGGGGAGTATCGGGGGACGGCAGAGATCCGGTTCTCGGCGTGAGGGGGGTGGAGGAGGAAGGATTGAGGGGCCTGGCGCACGCGGCCGGCGAGCCGGGAGACAGCCGCGCTGGCGGGCCTAATCCCCGGGCACGCTTGCCCGCAGCGGCCGCCCGGTGCGTCTGGGCGTTGCTCCTTCTGGTCGCGGCCCCGCCCGCCCTGGCGCAGGTCCGCCGCTCCGCCTTCTCCCCGACTACCGAGCAGACCCTCTATCCGCTGCGGCGGCTCGGGGACGGTGTCTACGCGGTGTTGGGCGACTCCGGCAAGGGGGTCGAAGGCCGGCCGAATGCCGGCTTCGTGGAGACCGCCGAGGGTCTGGTCGTGATCGGCGGGCTGGCCAGCCCCGCGCAGGCCAGGGCGGTACTCCGGACGATCCGCACCTGGACGGC
>JBBIMQ010000019.1:0-15123 GCA_037444345.1 Gemmatimonadota bacterium
ATACTGATCCTCGTGATCGAGGCGGAGCGGCTCCCCGACCTCGAACCCGCTCGGGGTTCCGTCCAGCGCGGGGGGACGGGCGGTATGGAGGGCCACCGCGGAGGGGAGCGTCGCCGGGAGCGCAAGGCCCGCCATCGGAAACGGGATCGGCGCACCTACCCGGAGGTTTCCCCGCCGGCGGCCGCCCAGCGTCACGGACCCGCCCCCGGTCAGTATCGACCAGCCCTCCGTGGCCGGCCGATGCGCGAACCGCCCCGCCGAGGTCTCGACCGCGACGTCGGCGGCCGTGGCCGAGAGGCCTGTCAGGCGGACAGCGGGATCCAGCCCCAGGGCCGCGAGAAAGCGGACGTAGCGGCCTCGCCCGCGGCACACCAAAAACGGCTGCAGCCCGGTCCCCGGCACGCCGGGAGCCACCGCTCGAAGTAGCTCCCCCTCGCCCAGCAGCCAGAGAGTGAGCTCGCGGCCGGCCTGGGCGGCCCGGACCTCAACTGCCCCCGGCTGTTCGGGCACGAAGCGCTCCGCCCGCTCTACCAGGGGACCCTCGAGCCGGGCCGGTTCCCAGCGGCCCGCGCTGACGATCGTCCAGGTGCCCAGCACGTGCCAGGGCAATTCCACGGTGTGTTCCTCATCGGCGGCGAACTCGACCTGATCCAGCAGGTGGGTCGGCGTGAGCACGGTGGTCCGCGTGAAGCCGCCGAAGCGCCCCACCATCCAACCCCAGGCCCCCTCGGTCGCGAAGGCCTCGCAGCGCGCCTCGCCCGGCGGCTGGTCGGTGCCGTCCAGCCGTGGTGCGTTGTGGGCCAGGGTGGAGCGATACCAGGCGAGATCCGGGCTCACGTAGGAGCCGGTGCCCAGGTCGGGGCACCAGGGTACCCCACCGCTGTGCAGCGTGAGATGGAGCCGGTCCGGGTGGCCGTGCCCCGCGCTCCCCGGCCCGCATTCCAGGCTCACGTAGGTCTGTCCCTGGCGCAGGATCGCGAGGCCCTGGTCCGGCAACAGGACGCTCGTCCGAGCGACCGGCCCGCCGGCCGGGAGTTCCGGCGCCATGACGGCGAGCATCCAGGCGGAGAGGTCGGCGCGCGCCCGCCGCGCGGGTGGGAGGAGTCCAGCCTCGTGGAGGTAGGCGTCGAAGAGCTCGGCCGGTGGCGCCTTCCCACCATACAGCTCGCGGAGCCAGGCGGCGATGGTCGCGGCCTCCTCGTCCCGGCCTGCCGCCAAGAGCTCGGCGAGGCCCGCTTCCCAGAGCTCGAGATACATCGGTTGGGCCGCGGAGACGCCGAATCGCGAGTCCTTGCGGGCCGGAACGGTGCCGTCAGGCAGGGCCGTCACGATCGGGGCCCGAAGTGCGGCCCCCAGCCGGTCGAGGCTCGGGTCGGTCTCGAACAGCTCCACCCCCGCCAGCCGAGCCCACGCCGCCCCGATTAGCAGGCCGCGGAGGGCGAACAGATGGTAGTGCTCCCCCTCGTGCCACAGTCCGTCCGGAAGGAATCCGTCCGCCAGGTGTCCCACCATCCCCCGGGGGCCCGCGATGGCGCGTTGGGCGAGGTCGACATCCTCGAACCATACCGCCGCCGCTGCGAGAGCGGTGTTGTTCCAGGTCTGGCGGTTCGAGAGCCCCTCGTCGAACTCGCCGATCAGGTTCGCAGCTTCCTCCACGACGGCATTGGCGGCCTGGAGGGCGTCCTCGTCGAGCAGGTCAGCCTCGCGCAGCAGGTAGGCGCCAGCCGTGAAATGGCCGAGCCAGATGGACTCGAGATAGGTCGAGAAAAACAGCCGCGCGGGACCGAGGACGTTGTCCTGGTTGGGGCAGGCGAAGTACACCTCCCCGTACCGGGCGATAGTCCGGCGGGCCCAGGCGGCGGCCCGCTGGTGCTCGCCCAGCGCCCCCAGCGCCCCTGCCTGGGCGATCCGCTCCCCGAGCCAGAGGTGATGATACCAGGCCCAGCGCCGGTCATGGCGCTCCCCGGTGAACGCCTCGCCGCACACCGGGCAGCGATGACGGTCGGGTTGCCAGGGGTCGAACTCGAGCCCCGTGCCATCGGCGGGACAGCGGCCTCCGTCGCGCGAGAGGAGTGCCTTGACGGGGCGCGGAACCGGATCGCGGGCCAGGACCGGCTCGAGCTTCGCGCCGAGGTTCGCGCGCAGGGCGGCGAGGTCAGCCGAGCTCGCGATCCGCTCCCGCCGCTCGGCCAGCTGGTCCGCCGTCAGCACCTGATCACCCCCTCCGGCGACCAGCGGACCGGCAGGAGCTCGGCGCCGGATCGGCCGGCGGCTTCCCTGAGGCGCTCCGCGTCGCCCCCGGCCAGGAAGAACATGCAGCCTCCCGCCCCGGCGCCTGCCGCCTTGCCGCCCAGGGCGCCGGCCTCGCGGAGCGCGGCCTCGAGCCGGTCCATCTCCGGCGTGCACATCCCGCGATCGAGTGCCTGCTGGCAGCGCCAGTTCTCGTCGAGCAGCGCTCCGATCTTCGCGAAGTCGCCCGCGCGGAGCGCGTCCGCCATCTCGTAGGCCAGCGTTCGCAGGCGGCGGAGCGCCGCCACCACCGTGGGATCGCCGCGCTGATAGGCGGCCATCACCCGCGTAATGGTCTCGCCCGACACCCGGGACCGGCCGGTGTAGCAGAGCACCATCCGCCGGGCCAGCTCCTCCTGGAAGGAGGGGTCGAGCAGAAGCGGTGTTGCCGTCACCTGGGGATCGCGGAACTCGAACAGATGGAAGCCACCCAGCGCCGCGGCGTATTGATCCTGGCGCCCTCCGGCGAGGCCAGCTTCGATCACCTCGAGCTGCCAGCCGTGCAGCGCCACCTCCTCCGGATCCACCCGCTCGCCGCGGGCCACGGTGAGGGCCGCCACCAGCGCCACGTCCAGCGCGCCCGAGCTGCCCAGCCCAGCGCCGGGGGGAACCTCCGACCGGGTCCGGACCGCGCAGGGGCCGACCGGGAACATGCGGAGCGCGGCGCGATGCAAGGGCAGGCGTTCGCCCTGACTCAGCTCCACCGGGTGGCTTACGCGCAACGCTTCTTGCAGGTCTTCGGCCCGGAGCAGCATCCCTTCGCCGCCGAGCTCCACCTCGGCGTACACCCGAAGCCCGATGGCCGCATTGACCACCGCGCCGCCCTCCCGCTCGGAGAACGGCGGCACGTCGGTCCAGCCCCCCGCGAAATCGAGCCGCACTGGGGCCGACACCCGGAAGACGCGGGGCTCCGCCGCCCTCATGGTTCTACCGTCCATCGCGCGACCGTCGCGAGCTCGCCGCGAACGTCCATCCGCACCCCCCGGACCCGCCGGTTCATCCCCTGCAGCCCGCGCGCGTGGTAGAGAAAGGCGGCGGCCGCGGAGTCGCGGAAAAAGCGCTGGAGGCCCGCGGGATCGTCAGGCGCCGGCAGGCCGGTGAGGGCTGCCAGGGGGCGCAAATAACCCAGCCCCAGGTCCCCCGGCACGCCGAGCATCGCCGCCTCGAACTCGTGTCGAGGACCGTAGACCCGATCGAGGAAGCTGCCGAGCTCGAGCTGGTGAATCCGCACCTCGATTCCCATCCGCTCGAGCTGCGCCTGCACCAGTTGCTCCAGAGCCGCCTCCCCGCTTCCGACCGTGAGGAGTTCGAAGCGAAGGGGCGGCCCCGGGACCGCCTGGCGCGGCCCGCCGGCTGCCGCAGGGGCGCCTCGGCCCACAATATAGCCCGGCAAGTCGGGCGGGACGGGGCCTGCGGCAGGGCGCCCGAAGCCGAAGAGATACCCCTGGACAATGGCGTCCCGATCGAGTGCCGCGTCTACCCGCCGCCGGGCCTCGGGATCGTCGAACGGCGGGCGCCGGGCGTTGAACACGATTCCCACCGTGAAGAGGAGCGGATAGTCCACCAGCGCCAGGCGGGGGTCGCGGCGCACGAAGTCTGCATGCGCGGGATTCACCCCTGCGAAGTCGAGCTCGCCGGACGCCAGGGCCGCAAGCTTGGTCATCGGTTCGTCCACCACGGCGATCACCAGTCGTTCCAGGCGGGGCGCTCCACCCAGCTCGGCCGGGAAATCGGAGTTGCGTTCGAACACCCAGCGCCGGTTCGGCTCGTGGGTCACGAAGCGAAACGGCCCGTTGCCCACCGGCCGGTGATTCCAGGCCGCGAGGCGCAGCCGGTCGCGGGGGACCGAGTCGAGCAAGTGCCGCGGGACCAGGGCCAGGTCGGTGAGCACGTCCGGCAGGGCTGGCTGCGGCGAGCGAAAGGTGAGAACCAGGGTGGTGTCATCCGGAGCACGCACCGCGCGGAGATCCGCCAGGTCGGTCGCGCGCGGGTAGCCGGTCGCCGGATCGCGCGCCGCCTCCAGGGTCCAGGCGGCGTCGCGGGCCGTGGTGGGCGTCCCATCGTGCCAGCGGAGGGAATTCGTCAGGCGCATGGTGAGCGTCTGCCGGTCCGGCGACCAGGTCCAGCCGCGGGCCAGGTACGGCTCGGGCGCCAAGGTAGAGTCGTAGCGCGCCAGTGTGACCAGCAGCACGTAACGCTGCACTTGCCGCGCCAGCGGATGGACCGCGAACAGGGGGTTGATGCTCTGGAGCTCGGCCCCCGACCCGTAGAGCACCGTGCCCCCGCGGCGTGGCGCCCCGGCCCCGCACGCGGTAGCGACAAGGAACAACACCGGCACCCAACCATGCCCCCTCACGGGCCGTAAGCTGGGCCGGACCTGCCAGGAAGGCAAAGGCCCGCGCCGGCACCCCGGCTGGCGAGCTCGGCCCGCCGGCGACACATTGGCGCCATGTGGCGCCGCTTGCTGCTCCGGCTGGCCGCGGGTCTGGGGGTGGTCGTGGGCGCCACCACGCTCACCTTCCTGCTCCTGCACCTCGCCCCGGGCGATCCCGCGCTCCATCTCGTCGGGCCGGCCGCGTCCCCTGAACAACTCGCGGCCCGGCGCACCGCCCTGGGCCTCGACCGCCCGCTCCCGCTCCAATACGCCGCCTGGCTGCGCCGGGCTGCCACTGGCGACTGGGGAGAGAGCGTCGCCACCGGCCGGCCCGTCGCCGGCATGCTGGGCCAGGCCTGGCCGGCCACCGCGCTCCTCGTGGGGTTGTCGCTCGCCCTCACCTACCTGCTGGGGGTTTCCCTCGGCGTCGTCCAGAGCGCCGCAGGCCGGCGGGCGGACACAGCGCTGTCCGCACTCAGTGTGGCTCTCTACGCGATGCCAGGGTACTGGCTCGCCCTCATGCTGATCCTGGTGTTCACCTACCAGCTCCGCGTGCTGCCGGCCTTCGGCGCCGCCGGGCTCGACGCCGATTTCCTGGCCCCTGGTGCCCGCCTGATGGATCGCCTGCGGCACCTCGTCCTCCCCCTGGCCACCCTCACCCTGATCGGCGTGGGAGGCATTGCCCGCTATGTGCGGGGGGCCATGCGGCACGCGGCCGGGGCCCCGTTCGTGCTGGCGCTCCGCGCTCGCGGGATCGGGGAGGCAAGGATCCGCGCCCTGCACCTGCTCAGGAACGCACTGGTCCCGGTGGTCACCCTGCTCGGGCTCTCCCTGCCTGCGCTCTTTTCCGGCGCGGTGTTCGTCGAGGCCGTCTTTGCCTGGCCCGGTGTGGGCCGCCTGATGGTCGAGGCGGTGAGCGCCCGGGACTATCCGGTCGTGATGGCGGCCACCACCGTGAGCGCCGCTCTCGTGGTCCTGGGCAACCTCGCGGCGGACTTGCTGTTGGCCGCGGTGGATCCGCGGGTCCGATGACCGCTCCTCCGGCCCGCACCCGGGAACGGGACCCGCTTCTCAGCGATGGGCGGGTACGCCTGGCGCTCGCGATCCTGGGATCGGCCGGCCTGGCGGCGCTCTTCGCCCCGCTTCTCGTGACGGCGCACCCGCACGCCACCGGCGACGTGACCGCGACCCGGTTCCTGCCCCCCTTCGCGACCGATCCCGCCCAGGTGTTTCACCCCCTGGGCACCGACCGCCTGGGCCGGGACGTCTGGGCCAGGCTGGTCTACGGCGCCCGGGTGTCGCTCGCGACCGGCCTGCTCGCGACTGGCCTGGCAGTGCTCTGGGGGACGCTCGTGGGCACCGCCGCCGGGGTGTGGCAGGGGTGGCTCGGCATCGGACTCATGGCGCTCACCGATTTCTTTCTCGCCCTGCCCCGCGTGGTCCTGCTGCTGGTGCTCGCAGCGCTCTGGAAGCCGAGCGGGACGCTGGTGATCGTGGTCCTGGCGCTCACCGGGTGGATGAGCGTGGCCCGGCTGGTGTACGGCGAGACCCGAAGCCTCATGGCCCGCGACTTCATCGCGACCGCCCGGGCCCTCGGCGCGGGGCGGCCGCGCCTGGTGCGCCGGCACGTCCTCCCCAACGTACTCACTCCGGTGGTAACGGCAGCGGCCCTCGGGCTGGGCCATGCGATCATGCTCGAGGCCGGGCTCTCGTTCCTCGGCCTCGGCGTGCAGCCGCCGGCTCCCTCCTGGGGGAACATGATCGCTTCGGGTCGCGACACCCTGGTGAACGCGCCGTGGGTGGCGATCGCGCCCGGCCTGGCGCTCGTGCTGGTGGTGGTGGCCGCGAGCCTGCTGGGCGACGCTCTCGCTGACCGCCTGACCCCGTCGTGAACCTCCTGCTCCAGCTCGAGGCCCGCCCGATCATCGGCCACCGGGGCGCGCCGCGCTACGCCCCCGAAAACACCCTGGAGAGCTTCCGGCTGGCGCTGGAGCAGGGGGCCGACGCGCTCGAACTGGATGTGCGGGCCAGCCGCGACGGCGAAGCCGTGGTGATCCACGACGCCGCCCTGGACCGCACCACGGACCTCGCCGGCCCCGTGGGGCACCATACCGCCGCCGAGCTGGCGCGGGCCGACGCGGGGTACCGATTCACGCCCGACCGGGGCCGCAGCTTTCCCTACCGGGGCCGCGAGGTTCGGATCCCCACGCTGCGCGAGGTCTTGCGCGCGTTCCCGGCGACTCCGCTCATCATCGAGGTGAAGGAAGTCGCCGTCCAGGACGACGTGGCGCGGGCGCTGCTCGAGACGAACGCCGCCCCGCGAGCCATCGTGTCCGGCGAAGACTGGCGCGCCCTGCTCGCCTTCCACCGCCCGCCGTTCGCCCGCGGTGCCGCCAAGCGCGAGATCGCGCAGTTCTACTTCGGCGGGTTGCTCGGACTCGCCCCGGCCGCCCCACCCTACCGCAACCTCACGGTGCCGACCCGGTACCGCGGCCTCCCGGTGCCCACCCGGCGGTTCGTCAGGCAGGCACGAGAACGGGGCATCACGGTGCACGTCTGGACCGTCAACCGGCCCGCGACCGCGCTCGCACTGTGGCGCCGGGGGGTGAACGGGATCCTCACCGACGCGCCGGATCGGATCCGCGCGGCTCGGGAGGCGCTGGGCCGCTGATGGGAACGACGGGCCCGCCCCGGTCCCGCGGGCGGGCCTCCTGCCGACCCGTCGGGTCGGGCTTACCGCGGGCCCAGGGCGCTCACCGCGGGACCGTCGCCAGGCACTCGATCTCCACCCTCGCTCCGAGCGCGAGCCCGCTCCCCGCCACGGTGGATCGGGCCGGCGGGTCGCGGGGGAAGAACGTGGCGTAGACTTCGTTCATCCTGCCGTAGTCGCCGATGTCGGCGAGGTACACCGTGCACTTGAAGACACGGTCGAGCGAGCTCCCCGCCGCTTCGAGCACGGCCCGGAGGTTTTCCAAGGCCTGCCGGGTCTCCGCCTGAATCCCGCCGGCCACGAGCTGGGTGGTCCCCGGCAAGTTGCCGATCTGGCCGGAGAGGTAGAGAACGTTGCCGACCCGGACTGCCGGCGAGAACGGGAGACCAGGGACCGCTCCCGGCACCGGGACGACCTCGTGGTTCTGCGCCTGAAGCGGGCTCGCACCCAGAGCCCCGAGCAGAAGCGCCAGCCTGGTAGCAGCCGTGACGGCTCGCCTCTTCGCAATCACCGTTCCCCTGCTCCATCCGCGAACGTCACCAACACACTCGACACTCCCCGGGGGGGCACCCGGATCGGTATCCGGGTCCCTTCCCCCTCGAGCGGGAGCGGTTCCAGCTCCCGCTCATCGGCTCGAATCCGGAAGGCCTGCCGGACCGGCTCCCCGAACCGCCATTCCCCGACCTCCGGGCGATCGCGGCTGTTCCAGCACCGGAGTACCACCCCGTTCCCTCGCTCGGCTGGCTTGAGCCCCGAGAACACCAGACCGGGACCTGACAGCTCGACCGTGCGGGCGCCAGGGGCACCGCCTGGTGCGGGCGCATAATCCCGCAGCCACACCGCCCGGAGCGGGACGAACGCGTCTTCCCAGAGCTGCTCGAGCCAGGTGGCATCCCGCAGCTCTTCCTCGGTGAGCGGGGCCAGCGCCAGCTCCACGTCGGTGACACCCAAGCACTGAGCCTCGGGTGTCGCCATCGGCCATCCCGCGTGGCCCGGGCGGGCGGGAAGATCGCCCCGCGAAAGCTGGCCCACGGAACGAAGCAGGGTGATCAGCAGATCCCCCGCCGCGGTCCACTCGTACTCCAGGAAACCGGGCGCCAGGACCGCCAGGCCGCGGCGCCCCCGCGCGGCGGCCACGTAGCGGTGGGCCGGCGCCGTCGCGACGGGGGTCTCGAGCCTGCCTCGCGAGGGCCGCCCGCGGGTGGCCGGGCGGACGACCCGGCCGAAGTGGGTTCCGGCCACCGCGGCTACGCCGCGCACCCCGATGGGCACCCTGAGACGCACCCGGTGATTGTTCCCCTGGTTCCAGAGCCGGAGCCTCACGCGGAGGAAGGGCTCGCGGCCGGCGAGTAGCGCGTCCACTCGTACGGTCACCATCCCTCCGCCTGCCGCGGCGAACCGCGTGTTCCAGGCGAGCGCCGCCGCGAAGGGCCCCGCGGCGGTCACCTCGGCCCGGATCTTCGCGGTCGGCCGCACCGGGCGCGGCCGCTCGCCGCCCCACCAGGTGTAGGTATCCCCCAGGTCCGGCTCGCTCTCGAGTCCGAGCAGCCCCCGGTATTGGGCCCCCCCCTCTGGGCGGGCTAGCCGCAGGGTGCCGCGCCGGTCCACCGCGGCCGCCAGGACAGGGTTGCGGAGGCCCCGGCGGGAGCCGAGGGCCATGACCTCGGTGGCGGCGGCCTGGACCGGCACCGGCGCGATCCGCGTGAACCCGAGCCCGCCGATCTCTGGCACCGGCGTGACGACCTGCACCCGATCCACCTCGTCCAGATCGGGATGGTGGCGCGCCGCGTCCAGCCGCTCGAGGCCGGTCCGCACCCCGAGCACCTGGGGGGGGATCACCGTCCCGTCGCCCAGCCGCAGGGAGAAGGCCCCGGCGCCGGGGCCTTCCCGGAGGACCCGGCCACCTGGGGCTGGGGGGCCCACGGGCACGTCACGTCGGAAGAAGGTGAGGTCGGCCCGCACCACCCCCGAGCGCGGGCGCGCCACCGGGTTCCAGATGAACAGCGAGGGCTCGATCCGCTCCGGGCAATCCCGGGCCCGGTCGGGGTCGTGCCCGAGCCGTTCGAACACCGCCGCCCGCACGATCTCTCGGGCGGTCCCCTCCACCGCCTCCAGTCGCACCAGCGCGACCCGATGAACGGCGTCGCTCGTCGTCCCGCACAGCGTGTCGTGGAACTGGCATTGCACCAGGTCGCGCCAGGCGCGCCGCAACAGGGGCCGCAACTGGTCTCGCCGGCCGCTCAGTGCGGCGAGCGGCTCGGCCGACCGGGAGAGCACCAGCTCCAGCGCGGAATGGCGCCGCTTGAAGGGTGCCCGGGTGCCGTGGGTGCCCTGGAGGGCCCAGGTATGGGTCGAACCACTCCGGCATTCGCCCTGGATGCGAGCGAGGCCGTGGGGTCGCTCCCGCGCGGCCGCCTCGAAAAACGCCTCCAGCGAGGAGAACCGAAACACTGCCTCGGGCTCGAGTCGGGCCAGGCGATCCGGCAGCGTCCCTAGGCGGGAATCGGGGGCGTGGTGGTCGGCCCCGAGGAGGACGGCGATCTGCCCGGTCGCCGCACGAGAGACCAGTCGGTCCCGGACCCGGGCCCAGGCCTCCGGCAATTCCCGGTCCCCCACCAGCAGCGCCGAGCCGAGCTCGTAGCCTTCCGGGGGAAGGTGAAGGCAGAGGATGCTCTCCCCGTCAGGCGCCTCCCAGTGGAACAGGTCGCGCCCGCCGGTGGCCGCAGGATCTACCCCGCGCCAGACGACCCCGTAGGCCAGCCCGAATTCTCGGGCCAGGAGCGGCAGCGAGCCGGGATGGCCGAACGCGTCCGGCGAGTAGAGAACCGGCAGGCGCCGGCCGAGCCGCTCGCTGTCGTGGGCACCCAGCAGGAGGTTGCGCACCAGCGATTCGGCGGCGGGGATCTGCTCGTCGCTCAGGACATACCAGGGCCCGGTTTCGAGCCGGCCCTCGCGGACCAGCCGGGCCACCGGCTCCGCCCGCTCCGGCCGCACGGCGAGGTAGTCCTCCAGCAATACCGTCTGCCCATCCAGGAGAAAGCGCCAGGGCGGCGTGGTCTTGCCGAGTTGCTCCACCAGCTCGTCCAGCATGAACATGAGCCGGCAGCGCAGCGCCGGCTCCGGCAAGTACCACTCGCGATCCCAGTGGGTATGGGGGATGAGGTGGAAGGTGAGAGGCATCAGCGGGAATCTCGCGGGGCCATCCGGTTCCGGCCAGATGTCGGCGAAGGGGAGGCGCTGGACGCCGGCCAGCCTCTGGGGCCGGACCGTGGCGCGGGGGGATACCGGAGGTGCGCGGCGAGGCCGGTGCACCGGCTGCCCAGCGGGGTTCGCGCTGGCGTTTCCGGCCGGCCTCCCTCCATCTTTCTCTGCACCTCGCAGCCGGCGGCGCAGCGTTGACGACCGTATCCTGGAAACCGCGCGAACTCCCGACCCAGGGGGCTCGCACCCTCCCGCGCGAGTATTTCGTATCCCCTGAGATCTACCAGGAGGAGATGGATCGCCTCTTCGCCCGGCGCTGGGTCTGCGTGGACCGGGAGGAGCGCCTTTCCCGGCCCGGGGACTATTTCCTGGCGGAGGTCGCCGGCGAAAGCCTGATCCTGCTGCGCGACCGGGGCAGCGGGCTCCGGGCCTTCTTCAACGTCTGCCGCCATCGCGGGTCACGGCTGTGCGAGGCGCCGAGCGGGAGATTCGCCGAGACGATCCAGTGCCCGTACCACGCCTGGACCTACGGGCTGGACGGGCGTCTCCTCGGGGCGCCCACCATGACCGACGTCGAGGGCTTCGCCAAGGGCGACTGGCCGCTGCGGCAGGCCGCCGTGGTCTCGTGGGAGGGCTTCCTGCTAGTGAACCTGGCGCCGGATCCGGAGCCCTTCGAGTCGGCATTCGCCCCGCTCCTGGGGCGATTCGCGCGGTTCCACCTGCCCGCCCTGCGGGTGGGACGAACCATCGAGTACGAGGTCAAGGCCAACTGGAAACTCATCGTCCAGAACTACTCCGAGTGCTATCACTGCGCGCCGGTCCACCCGGCCCTCACGCGCCTCACGCCGCCCACGCTAGGCGAAAACGATCTCACCGAAGGGCCCTTCATCGGGGGGTACATGGTGCTGGCCGAGGCTGCCAGCAGCCTGACGATGTCGGGCCGGGCGTGCGGCGTCCCCGTCGGGGCGCTCGCCCCGGAGGACCACCGGCGGGTGTATTACTACTCCATCTCGCCGAACTTCCTGCTCTCGCTGCACCCCGATTACGTCATGTTCCACACGCTGTGGCCGCAGGCCGTGGACCGGACCCGGATCCGCTGCCACTGGCTTTTTCATCCCGACACGCTGGCCGACCCGCGGTTCGACATTGACGACGGGGTGAAGTTCTGGGATCTCACCAACCGGCAGGACTGGCATGTCTGCGAGCTGAGCCAGCTCGGGGTCTCGTCCCGGGCCTACGTGCCGGGGCCGTATTCCCGGCGGGAGAGTTGCTCGATCGCCTTCGACCGCGATTACCTGCGGGCGATGGGACGAGGGTGAGGGGCGCGACGCCGCTCGGGCCCCGGGGCCCTTCCGGGCCTACAAGACCCCTTTCCGCTTGAGCAGGTTGTACTGCTCCACCACCGCGCGGCTCGCGGCGGCCGGGGGCACGTCGAGCACCAGCACACCCCGGCGCCGCATGTCGGCCAGTGCTTCCTCTCGGGACTGCAGCAGTTCTTCCGCCGCGGCGCGCTCGAAGGCGCCCTTCACTGTGGCCGGGCGCTGCGAGGCGAGCCGTTCGAGCGACGAATCCCGCAGCGTGACGGCGAGCGGCAGGTGCCGCGGCCGCAGCGATCCCACCTGCGCCACCAGCGCCTCGCTCGCAGTCCGGTCAATCACGTCGGTAAAGAGCACGGTGAGCGCCCGCTTCCGGTTGCGGGCGGCGAGATAGGCGAAGGCCGCCGGGTAATCCGGCTCCACCAGCCGCCCCTCGATGCCGGCCAGGGCGTCCAGCACGGCTCGAAGGGCACGCCTGCCCCGGGCTGGAGGCACGTACTGCTGGATCTCGTCGGCGAACACGAGGAGCCCGAGATCATCGTCGTGCTCCACCGCGCTGTAGGCGAGGTGGAGGGCCGCCTCGACCACCGCCTCCAGTCGCGGCCGCCCGTCCACCTCGGCGGTGAGCAGCCGTCCCGCATCCAGGACCAGGAGCACCACTTGGCGCCGCTCATCCTCGTAGTGCCGCGCCATGATCTTGCCGCGGCGGGCGGTGGCCTTCCAGTCAATGGTCCGGGTATCCTCGCCGGGCACCCATTCCTTGAGGCTCTCGAACATCCGGCCTTCCCCGATCCGGCGCACGCTCCGGAATCCGGCCTCCCGCCGCCGCGCCTGGGTGGCGAGCGCCCGCAGGGACGCCCCAACCAGGTTGGGGTAGACCGTGGCCCGCCAGGGGAGATCGAGCCGCCCCTGGCGCCACGCCAGACCCCACGGCCCGAGCGCGCGGAGCGCCAGGAGACCGGCTTCGGCCTTGCCCCGCCGCTCGGGGACCAGCAGGACCTCCTCCAGCACCGCCCGCCCGGGCGGGATCACCACCGTCCGTTCCGGACCGGCCGCGGGGCGGAGCGGCGCCGGGAAGTCTTCGCGCACCCGGAGGGTGAGGGAGCGCGTCAGGCGGTGGCGCCAGCGGTAGCTCACCGGCATGGGCCGGCCCACCGAGAATGCGGCCGGTGCCTCGCGCACGACCTCCACCGCCGCCCACTCGAAGCCGTACAGGCGATAGACGTCCACGGCCAGCGCGAGGAGCCACCCCAGGTCCGCGCTCAGGAACACCACCGCCGCCTCCGGCCACCAGAACGCCGGGAGCGCGAGCACCGCGAGGCCGGCGGCACCCAGGAACCAGCGCCGGCTGGGCAGGAACATCAGCGCGGGGCCTCGAGGCGCTCGATGATCGTGCCGAGCGCCGTGTCCGGCGTCACTCCCTCGAGCTCGAGCTCGGGCGCCACCACGATCCGATGGCGGAGCACCGGTACCGCCAGCGACTTGACGTCGTCGGGGATCACGTACTCGCGGCCGTCGAGCAGCGCCGAGGCCTGGGACATCTTGAGCAACGCCACGCTGGCCCGGGGCGACGCCCCCAGGGTGAGAACCGGCGCGTCTCGGGTGGCGCGGACCAGCGCCGTGATATACCGGATGAGCGACGGCTCCACCCGGATGCGTCGCACCGCCGCCCGAAGCCCCGCCAGCCCTTCCGCGTCCAGCACCTGATCCACGCCGAAGCTCTCGGGCTCCGACGCGTCGAACCCCTCCAGCACCCGCCCCAGGAGACCTTGCTCGGCCGGTTCGTCCGGATAGGGAAGAAGGCTCTTGATGAGGAAGCGGTCCAGTTCCGCTTCGGGGAGCGGGTAGGTCCCCTCGAATTCGATCGGGTTCTGGGTGGCGAAAACCGTGAAGCTCTCGCTCAGCGGATAGGTGGTGCCGTCCACCGTGACGCTGCGCTCCTGCATCGCCTCGAGCAGCGCCGCCTGGGTCTTGGCCGGCGCCCGGTTGATCTCGTCCCCCAGAATCAGATCGGAAAAGAGCGGGCCGGGACGGAAGGTGAAGGTCCCCTGCCCGGTGAGGAGATTCACGCCGGTGATGTCCGAGGGCATGAGGTCCGGCGTGAACTGAATCCGCCGGAACTCGAGACCCAGCGCCTGCGCCAGGGTGCGGACCAGCAGGGTCTTGGCCGTCCCCGGGGCGCCCTCGAAGAGCACGTGCCCGCGGGCCAGGAGCGCCAGCAGCGCCTCGCGCAGCACCGGCTCCTGGCCCAGCACCACCCGGCGGAGCTGGTCCAGCACCCGGGAGGCGAGGGCGGCATGGGCGCGGACTTCGTCAGGCGTCAGGGTTGCAAGGCCTCCCACACATCCTCCACGGCGTTGGCGGCCCGGAGCACGCTTTCGGACGGCTGCCCGGGCCGGGTGAGGGTCGTCAAGGTGTGAATCGCGGTTCGGGCTCGCGGATGGCGCGTTTGCCGATCGAGGGCGGCCACCCAGGCGCGCCAGTCGGCCCGGCTTCGCTGGCCCGGTGCGAGCAGGCGGCGGCGAAGCCCGAGCACCAGAGCGCCGATGGCCACATCGTGCCCCCGAGCGGCCGCGAGCGCGGTGGCGAAGTCGCTCGGGATCCCCGAACGCGTGCGTTTTCCCGCGGCGCGTGGTACAGGCGCGCGGCGTGCCGCGACCGCGCGTCATTCTCTCGTTGCTGCTCGTCCAGACCATGTTCGGCACGCTGCCGCTGTCGGCGCAGACCGCGATGCGGTGGATCCCGCCGGTGGGCATGACGACGCTGCGCGCGCTCGGCGCCGCCGTCGTCCTCGGCGTCCTCGCCGGCCGTCGCCTGGCCCGGGTCGCGCCGCGCGACTTCGGCTGGCTCGTCCTCTTCACGTTCCTCGGGATCGTCGGCAATCAGCTTCTCTTCCTCGCTGGCCTCGCGAGGACCACCCAGATCAACGCGTCGGTCCTGATCACGACGATTCCGGTGTTCACCGTCGCCTTCGCGCTGCTGCTGCGGCGCGAGAGCGGCTCGGCATGGAAGCTCGGCGGCGTCGGGGTCGGCCTGGCCGGCGCCCTGCTCCTCGCGCGCGTGGAGCGTTTCGATCTCTCCGACCGTGTCGTCGCCGGGAACCTGATGGTCATCGCCAATTCGTCGCTGTGGTCGCTGTACCTCGTGCTCGCCCGCCCCGTTCTCCAGCGCGTCCCGCCGCTCGTGATGCTGGCGTGGATGTTCCTCCTCGGAGCGGCCGTCCTGCTGCCGTT
>JBBIMQ010000020.1:0-9995 GCA_037444345.1 Gemmatimonadota bacterium
GAACGGTTTCGGAACCACCACAGCCTCGAGGGCCCCTGCCTCCGGTACCTGGACTGCGAGCCGCGTGCCGAGCCCGCTCAGGTCCACCGGCACCATCGCGTAGCCGATGTTCTTCTCCAGCCGCGGCGAGTGGATCGCCGAGGTGACCCGCCCGACCTCCCGGTCCCGGTGGAACACCGGCCACCTCGACATGTTGAACTCGATCCGCGGGCCCAGGATCTCGATCCCCACCAGCTTCCGGCTCACCCCCTCCTCTCGCACCCGTGCCAGCGACTCCCGGCCGATGTAGTCCGCTGCCTTTCCCTCGTCCACTAGCCGCTCGAGTCCCACGTGATAGGGGGTATCCTCGATCGTGATGTCGGCTCCCCAGTTGAGGATGCCTGCCTCGATCCGCCGGATGTCCGAGGGACCCGTCGGCCGGATGCCATACGGCCGGCCCGCTTCCATGACGCGCTCCCACAGGGCGTCCCCTTTGCTGCCGTCGCGGAGGTAGATCTCGAAGCCTACCTCCCCGGTCCACCCGGTGCGAGTGACGACGACCGGAATGTCGTCGAGCACGAGCTCGAGAAACCGGTAATATCCGAGCGCCGCCGCTCTCGGGCCGAAGAGGCTTTCGATGACGGCCTTCGACTTGGGCCCCTGCACCTGCAGCGGCCACACGTCGGGTTCCCGGATCTCCACCTTCATGCCGGCGTTGACCGCCACCCCCCTCGCCCAGAGCAACACGTCGCTGTCCGCCAGCGCGAGCCAGAAATGGTTCTCCCCGAGCCGGAGGAGCACCGGGTCGTTCAGGATGCCGCCGTCCTCCCCGGTGATCACCACGTACTTTCCCTGTCCCACCCGGCAACGGCTCAGATCCCGCGGTGTCAGGAGATTGGTGAAGCAAAAGGCGTCGGGCCCGGTGATCTCGACGTTGCGCTCCACCCCCACGTCCCACAGGGTCACGCCGTTGAGCAGCGCCTCGTACTCGACCTCGAAGTCGTCGAAACAGATGGGAAAGAGGGTGTGGTTGTAGACCGTGTACCCCCGGGCCCCGTAGCGTTGGGTGGCCTCGAAGTACGGAGTCCGGCGGAGCCGGGCGCCTCGTTGCACCAGCGCCAGGTCGAACGGTGCGTCCCGAGACCGGACGGGGAGTGCGGGCATCGAGGGCAGCCGGTGCGGGGAGAGAGCAAGCCGCGGCCTCCTGCCGCGGCTCCTCGAAAGCGGGGAACCGTCCGCGGTTCAGCTCTTGGCCTGGAGCGACCCGGCAAGCTTGCCGGACGCGAGGCCGAACAACGCCCCGATCGCCATCGAAATCGCGACCAGGATCAGCGCGTTGCCCATTCCGAAGGCCATGAGCCGATCACGGGTCATGGCGTCCGCGGTCTGGAGCAGGTAGGCGAAGGTGCAGGCATAGCCGTACACGCTGGCCGGAATCACCGAAAAGGCCTTGATGTTGGCGCCGAGCACCATGAGCAACACCGTGACGCCGACCACGATCCCCGCCCAGACCGGCAGACTCAGGGTCTCGGCCAGCGGCACCGAGAGGATGACGACCGCCGCGATCCAGGCAAGGACCGCGCCGAAGATGTTGCACACGATCGTGTTCTTGAGAGCCGCGTTGTCTCCTCCCGAATGGAAGAAACAGGCCCAGGCGACGAATCCCGCCCAGATGAGTAGGCTCAACTTGAGATACAGGATCGTGGCGATCCCACCCAACACACCGATACTCACCGAGAGCGCGACGAGCTGTGACATAGCGACCCCTCCTGGTTGAAAGGAACGCTGCCGGCGTCACGCGATCGAGCACGGCGTGGCGCCCCGGGACCACAGGTGTGTCGCCCTGAAAGCGTGCTCATGCCCCCTCGCAGGGGCGGCTCGTACCTGGAAGAAACCGCTCCTTTCTATCACCGAAGTGGGAGCTTGTCAATCAGCCGGGTACACGCTGCGAGGAGGGTGCCGGCTGCCCCCGCACTGGAGGTGTCCTGGCGGCCCCAGGGCCAGTCGGCGCTCCCGGCCCGGGGGGGCGGCCCGATCCTCGGTGCCTGTCACCGGGGGGCCGGTGAATCCCGACTGCCGAGCAGAGGGATGAGGTCCCGCTCGATGACTTCCGGTGTATCGGTGGGCGCGTAGCGCCGGAGCACTGTCCCGTCCCGCCCGACCAGGAACTTGGTGAAGTTCCACTTGATCGCTTCCGAGCCCAGGAGCCCGGGCTGTCGCTGCTTGAGGTAGCGGTAAAGCGGGTGAGCGCCCGGCCCGTTGACCTCGATCTTGGCAAAGAGCGGGAAAGTGACGTCGTAACGCGTGGTGCAGAACTGCCGGATTTCTTCCTCGTCCCCCGGCTCCTGGTGCCCGAACTGGTTGCAAGGGAAGCCGAGCACGACCAGGCCGCGGGCGCGGTGGCGGCGGTAGAGTGCCTCCAGTCCGGCGTACTGCGGGGTGAAGCCGCACTCGCTCGCCACGTTCACGATGAGGAGCACCTTGCCCCGGTAGCGGTCCAGCGAGACACTGGTTCCGTCTATGGCTCTGGCTTCGAACTCGTAGATGGACATGACCGGCAAGGTGAGCCCCGGCGCCCAGTGGCGCAAGCCGGCCGATAAGTCCGGGCTCCTCGGGCTGGCCTGGGGCGGGACCGTGCTCCGGGTAGGCCGATGGTACATTCCGGTCTGCCGGCGCCGCGGTACCGCGCCGGCTGGCGGAGCCCGGCCCGGTCCGGCCGGCGCCGGACCGATTCCCGTCACCCCGCGTTCTCTCCCGGGTCGCCCGCGGCGCCCCTGCCACCGCCGACCCCGCCAGGCCGGGCCTTTGACCGACCGCTGCAAGCGGCCATCGTCGAGGCCGCGCTTCCGATGGCCCGTTCGGTGAAGGCGGGGCCCGCCGTCCGGTTTCGGCTGGTCCACCTCGCCCTGGCGCTGGTGGCGGTGGGGGTGGCGCTCTATTGGGTCGGGAGCAGGGCCCGGCTTCCCTCCCTCTACTACATGACCGGCCCCAGCATGGAGCCGGCGGTGGGGGCCGGGGCCTTGTTCCTCGCGGTGCCGCCCCGCGGTTCGCCCGAGCGAGGCGATCTGGTGCTGGTAGAACTGCTGCTCGACGACAGCAGTTATCACGTGCTGCGTCGCGTGGTGGGCCTGCCGGGAGACACGCTGGCGATGCGGGAAGGGCGCCTGACGATCAATCGCGCGGCAGCGCCCTGGCCCTGTCGGATCCTCCAGCCCGAGGCCGACCGCACGCTCGAAGGGCCGCTGGCGGGGACCCTGTACAACTGGGGACCGGTCGTGGTGGATTCCGGGGCCGTTTTCGTGCTGAGCGACACCCGCGACATGATCGGCTGGCCCGATTCCCGGTTCCTGGGCCCCCTGCCGGCCGCTCGGGTAGTGGGCAGGCTGTGGCGGGTCGTCTGGCCCTGATGGGAGCCGCCCCCGTTCGCCGGCCCGGGCGAGTCGCGACTGCCCCGCCGTGCGGCGGGCCCCGCGTTCGCCCGCCCTCCCGCCCCGGGCGATCGGCAGCGCGCTACGGCACCCGCACTGCCTCCAGGGCGATCGTGATCTCGACCTCGTTCCCGATCAGGCTGCTCCCGCCCACCATCTCGTTCCAGGTGATCCCGAAGTCCCGGCGGTCCACCACGGCGGTCGCGTCGAACGCGATCCGCTCGTGGCCCTCGGCATCCCGGGCGACACCCCGGTACTGGCCCTTGAACGTCACCGGGCGGGAGTGGCCCTTGATCGTGAGGATCCCGGTCAGCTCCACCGTGCTGTCCGTCGCCACGATGCCGGTTCCCTCGAAAAGCATCCGGGGATAGGCGTCGGCGGCGAAGAAGCGGTCGGACCGGAGGTCCGCGTCGCGGTACGCGTTGCCGGTGTTGAGACTCGCGGTCTGCACCGACACGTTGACCGTGCCCTGACGCCAGTCCGGTCCCCGGGTCACGATCACCGCGTACCAGTTGGTGAACGTGCCCCGCACCCGTCCGAGGAGGTGGCGGACCCGGAAGTCAATCTGCGAATGGACGATGTCCACCACCCATCTGGCGCCGGAGTCCGCCACCGGGCTCTGGGCTCGGACCCCGGTGGGAGCGGCGAGGGCCAGCGTGGCGGCGAGCGCCGTGTAGAGGCGAGTCATGGGCCCAAGCTAGGCCGGCCTTCCCTCAGGCGAGGCGAATTCCGGCTGAAGAGACCTTCATAACTCCGGCATCCGCCCGCCGGATGCCGCCCCTTCCGCCCCCCCGCCCCCCGTCCCGGAGCGCCGCCCAGGCCAGCCAGCCCCGCTCCGGCTCCGCCCCGGTCCTAGACCCGCACGCTGAAGCGCATCACCGTGGGGCGGACCAGGCGCTCGAAGTCGCGGTAGGCGAGCTGGATCAGCTCGGTGAACGAGCCCGCGTTGAAGGCGATCTGCTCGTCCTCGGCCAGACTGTCGGCGACATAGGTCTTGAGCCCGTACAGGTTGCCGAACGGCGGCATCGCGCCCGGAGCGCAGTCCGGGAAGAGGTGCAGAAACTCCTTCTCGTCCGCCAGCTCGACGGTGCGGGCCCCGGTGGCCTCGCGAAGCTGCGCAAAATCCACCCGGTACGACGCGGGCAGGACCGCCATCGCCAGCTGGCCGTCCAGCTTCACCATCACGGTCTTCGCCAGCTCCCGCCCCGGAATGTGTGCGGACGCGGCGATCTCCTGCGCGGTGAACGCGGGTGAGTGGGTGATGACGACATACTTGACCTTTTCGCGGTCGAGGAATGCCCGGAGTTGTTCGGCCGGCATGGGGCCTCCTGGTGAACGACTTCCTGAACACTGCACCGGCGGGCGCGAAGCCACAATGAAGGCCCGATGAGAGGAAGGGGCCAGGCGGCCCCGCTTGCCCGGTTGACCGGTGGCGCCCCACATTGCCTCGAACCCCGCACCCCGATTCTCGTCCCGGAGGATCGTTGCTGGACCGGCTCTTTGGGCTCCGCCAGGCGGGCACCACAGTGCGAACCGAGGTGGTGGCCGGTGTCACCACCTACGCCACGCTTTCCTATATCATTTTCGTGCAGCCGGCCGTGCTCGCCGGTGCGGGGATGGATTCCGGGGCCGTGCTCGCGGCCACCTGCGTTGCCAGCGCCTTCGCGACCCTCCTGATGGGCCTCGGTGCCAACTATCCCATCGCCGTGGCACCCGCGATGGGGCACAATTTTTTCTTTCTGTTCGCCGTTACCCAGCTTGGCCTCCCCTGGCCCGTGGCCCTGGGGGCCGACTTCCTGGCGGGGGTGCTGTTCATCGCCCTCTCGACCGTCCGGTTTCGCGAGGCGATCATCGCGGCTGTCCCTCCCTGCCTCCAGGCCGCGATCCCGGCGGGGATCGGGTTGCTGATCGCGTTCGTGGGGCTCCAGTGGGGCGGCATCGTCGTGGCCAGCCCCGGGAGCCTGGTTCGCCTGGGCCGCCTGACGGAGCCGGCCACGCTCCTCGCGCTCGGCGGGTTCGCCCTGATCGCGGTGCTCACCCTCCGGCGGGTGCCCGGGGCGATTCTCCTGGGGATCCTGGCCACCACCGTGGCGGGGGTCCTGGCCGGGATGCTCCGGCCCCATGGCATCGTGGCGGCACCACCCTCGCTGGCCCCGACCTTCCTCCGACTGGATGTGGCGGGAGCCCTGGACCCGCGCTACCTGGAGGTGGTGCTGGTCTTCCTCTTCCTGGCCGTCTTCGACACCGTGGGGACGCTGATCGGAATCGCGCGGCAGGGCGGCTTCCTCCGTGACGGCCGGCTGCCCCGGGCGGGGCGGGCCCTGTTCGCTGATGCGGCGGGGACCACCCTCGGCACGGTACTCGGAACCTCCACTGTGACGGCGTACATCGAGAGTGCAGCCGGGGTGGCGGCCGGCGGGCGTACCGGCCTGGCCAGCGTGGTGACCGCGGTCCTGCTGCTCGGCTCGCTCTTCTTCCATCCGCTTGCCGAGCTCGTGGGCGGCGGCGTGCCCGGTCCCTCCGGCGGGACGCTTCACCCGGTGACGGCGGCGGCGCTCCTCATGATCGGCTCGCTCATGATGACGAACGTGACGCTGGTCCGGTGGGACGATCCGGCGGACGCCATTCCGGCCTTTCTCACGATCGCCCTCATGCCCCTCGGGCTCAGCATCGCCGACGGGCTCGCCTTCGGGTTCATCAGCTATGCCGGGTTGCGGCTCGCGGCGGGGCGCGGCCGCGAGGTGAGCTGGCTGGCCTACCTGCTCGCGGCGGTCTTCGCCCTGCGCCTCGCGCTGGCCTGAGGGTTCCCCGGTGACCGGCCCCCCCCGCTTCCTGGCCGACGCCATGCTGGGCGGCCTTGCGCGGTGGCTCCGCATCCTGGGCCTGGACGCGGCCTACGAGCCGCACCTGGAGGATCGCGCGGTGGTGCCCCGGGCCCGCGCGGAAGGGCGAACCGTGCTCACCCGCGACCGGCAGTTTCAGGCCGCCGAACGGCAGGTGCCGATCTACCTGGTGCAGACCGAGGGACCGATGGAGCAGCTCCGCGAGGTGGTCGAGCGCTTCCGGCTGGGACACTGTCTGGCACCATTTACCCGCTGCACCCGGTGCAACATCCCGCTCCTCCGGCTCGAAGGCGAACCAATCCCGGCCGATCCGGTCAGTTCGAGGCCCGCGGTGCCTCGGGCGGCGCTCCTCTGCGGGGCGCCGGTGTTCCGGTGCCCGGCGTGCGGCAGGCTCTACTGGGAGGGCTCCCATACCCGGCGGATGCGCGACGCGGTGGCGCGGGCGCTGGGGCGGGAGCTGTAGACCTGCGGCGCGAACCCGAGCGCGCTCGAGGTTGCCTGCTCGCCGCGCCACTCGAGAGATTCCCCGGCCCGGGAGGCCCCTCGATATGACGCCCGACCTCTCCCACGCCGACCTCGCGCGGATTCGCGTGGATCTCCTCGCGCTCGAGGGCCCCCGCCACCCGCGGCAATCCCCCCAGGCGCTGGCGCGAGCCGCCGAGTACGTGCTCTCCCAGCTCGCCGCCGCGGGCCTCGCGGTGGAGCGGCGGCCGTTCCGGTTCCGGGGCGCCGAGTATGCGAACGTGGTCGGTTCCCTGCCGGGACGCGACGGCGAGTCGGCGCGAGTGCTGGTCGGGGCTCACTACGACACGGTGGCCGGTACCCCGGGAGCCGACGACAACGCGAGCGGAGTGGCCGCGCTGCTCGAGGCGGCGCGCCTCCTGACCGCCGACCGGCCCCGGGCCACGCTCGAATTCGTCGGGTTCGCCCTGGAGGAACCGCAGGGGCTGACCTACGCGGTGGGAAGCCGGGCATTCGCCCGGGACGCCCGGCGGCGCGGCGTCCGCTATGCCGCCGCGCTGGTGCTCGAGATGGTGGGTTATACCGACACGCGATCGGGAAGCCAGGCCGTTCCCCCGCTCTTGTTCTGGAAACGGGTCCCGCGCACGGGGACCTTCCTCGCCGCCACCGGCGACGGACAGTCCGCCCGGCTGCTTCGCGCCTTCGCCCGGGCTGCGCGGGAGGCGGTCCCCGAGCTGCCCCTCGTGACGTTCCGCTCCCCTTGCCGGGGCTGGCTCGTACCGGCCACGAGGCTGTCTGACAATTGTTCGTTCTGGGATGCGGGCTACCCGGCCCTGATGCTGACCGATACCGCCTTCCTCCGGAACCCGCACTACCACATGGACACCGACCGGGTCGAGACTCTCGATCTGGAATTCCTGGGTCGGGTGACGGACGCGGTGGTGGCCGCGGTCCGAAGCCTGGCAGGGTAGGCGGAGATCGCGCCCGCTCTGGTTACGCCGGGATCGAGGAATGACGAACCGCGCCGGGCGCCGCCCGGGGGTGGTGTGAGGGGCTAGGGCACCACCGTCCCGAAGGGCGAGCGCTTCGGCTCGGGTCGCGCCGCCGGTGGCGGGGTGGGAGCGGCCCCGGCCCTGGCCGGCGGCCGGACCGTCACGCTCAGGCCGACCCGGGCCCGCGTCGCCTTCACTTCCGCGACCAGTGTCTGCTTGCCCGCCGACAGACCCAGCGTCCACCGGGTCATGGCGATCCCCTGCTGGTCGGTCGCCGCCCGGAGCGGCGACACCCGGCCGGCACTCGGGCGGAAGCTCACCACGGCGCCGGGGACGGGGTTCCCGAAACGATCGGTGACACTCACCTGGAGAGTTCTGGCGAGCGGCTGCCCCGCCGTGCCTGCGCCCAGGGCCGAGGCGAAGCGGAGCTTGGCCGGTGCGGCGGGCAGGGCCGTGGCCGGGACCTGGATCGCCGCCTCACTGCCGGCGAGGCGCGCAACCAGCGAGGTGGCCCCGGCCGTCACGCTGAGCGTCCAGCGAACCCGCGCCCGGCCGTCCGCGCCGGTTTGCACCAGCGAGTCGGTTGCCCCCCCCTGGGGTGTGGCCAGGCGGATCGGGGCGCCGGCCACCGGATTCCCGAACCGGTCCACCGCCTGCAGGATCACCGGGTCGGGCAGCAGTGTTCCCGCCGGGCCCCGCTGGCCGCCGCCGCTCAGGAGCCGCACCGCGACTGGTGCCGCTGCCTGCACCGGAGCGCTGAGGCGGAGCGGCGGGAGCGTCCGCGGGTTGCCCACCTGGACCCGGGCCCGCTGGCGCCCGGCTCGCGGGCCGAACGTCCACACCGCCCGGGCCTGGCCCAGACTGTCGGTCCGTGTATCGAGCGCGGCGAAGGAACCACCATCCTGCGCAGCCCAGGCGACAGGGATATCGGCGAGTGAGGTTCCGCTCGAATCCGTGACCTGAATGACCACGGGCTCCGCGCCGGCAGCGCCCACCGTTCCCGCCAGAGTGTCGGTCAGGAGGGTGATCCTCGTGTTGAGCGGCACCGGATCGGCCTCGGCCAGCGCCACGAGCGGGCTGTCAATCGGGGCCACCTGGACCGCCAGCCGCTGCCGGCCAGGCACCGGGCCCAGGATCCACGCCGCTTCCGCCAGCCCCCTGGTATCGGTCACCACGCTGTCGGGCTCCGCGCGGCCACCGCCGGCCCCGGTCTGGAAGCGGACCAGGGCGCCCGGTACCGGCCGGCCGCTCCGTGAGACGACCTGGACGCCGATCCTCCCGGCCAGCCGCTGGCCTGCGGCAGCCCGTTGCCCCGCGCCCGCGATCAGCGTGAGCGAGGCCGGGACCGGCATCACCTCCACTCGACGCTGGGCCAAGAGCCCCCCGGCGGTCACGGTCAGCGTCGTCACGCCCGGCGCCACCCCCCGGATCTCGCCGCCGGTGTCCGCCACGGCGACTTCCCGGTCGGCCGTGCTCCACTGGAGCTGGGCCGCAGGAATCAGGTGGCCCCGAGCGTCGCGGGCCACAGCCTGCAGGCGGCGGGTTTCGCCTTCCGCAAGCCGGAGCACGCTGTCGCCCTCGAGGGCGAGAGCCGCCACCCGGGGGATGACCCAGATACGGGCCCGGGCCGCGCGACCACCCAGCGCCACGGTCACCGCGGTGACTCCGGGCCCATGCGCCACGACCTGGCCGGCGCTGTCCACCACCGCCACGGCCGAATCGTCAGACAGCCAGTGCACCCGCGCACCGGTGAGCGCGAGCCCCCTCGCGTCCGCGGCCAGCGCCGTGAGCGGCAGCGTGTCTCCCACGGCAAAGGCCGTATCCGCCGCTGGTGTCACCTCGATCCGCGCCGGATCCGTTTCGGCGACTGCCGCGACCGCAGCCGCGGCCCGGGAACTCGCCGTTCCCCGCCCGGCCAGGAACGAGAGAATGGAAACCCCGGCCGCTCCGGCCGACAGCAACGCGGCCAGACGCTTGATCGTCGTGTCCCATTCCACGCGGAACCGGGTGCCGGCTGCCCGCGCCATGAGATCCTCCTCGGGATCCACAGTCTGCTTTGCAGGGGCCGGGGCAATCTAGAACAGGCGGGCAGGGCTCGACCGTGCCCTGGGTCACGGACCTAAATCATTGGCGGGAAAGGCGTTGACCTCGTAGCTGAAAGGGTCCGAGGTGAGGGCGGGGCGAGGGGCCGCCGCCCGGGCAAAAAGGCAGCGTCGGGGGCGCGCGGCCGCCCGCCCCCCCCCCCCCCCCCCGGAACACCCCCCCCCGGGAACACCCCCCAGCAGCAGGGT
>JBBIMQ010000020.1:10005-15026 GCA_037444345.1 Gemmatimonadota bacterium
GGGGGGGCGAGGGGCGGGGGCCGGGGCAAAATGGAAGGCTCGGGGGCGGGGGGCCACGGGCCGCCGCGCGCGCCAGGGTCATCCGCCGCTCCGTTTCACACCGCCTCGGTACGGTTTTCACCGCGCCGCTAGCGCAGACTCGCCTCGAAGACCACCCCGTTGCCTTGCACCGTGGTGCCGGGGAGCGGGGTCGCGGTGGCCGTCACGGCGTTGGGAGCCTGACCCGGCCCCACCGTCCACCCGCCCAGGCGAGCGAGCCCCTGCTGGTCGGTGACCTGGACGGTACCACTGATGCTGCCCTCGCTCCCGGGGAGGAGCGCGAAGGTGACCGTGATGCCCGCCACCGGGTTGCCACCTGGAGTGCGGACCCGGACGGTGGGGAGGTCCCCCGCTGGAATGACGGTGTTGGGGTCCACCCGGAGCACCGGGTTCAGGGCCTCCAGGACCAGCAGCGGGTCCACCGCCCCGAAGGGGCTGAAGCTCTTGGAGCTGCCGCCGAGACAGCAGGTGCCGAGGGTAAGGGCATGCGCGGGCTCGGGGAGGACCGACCCGAGCAGCCATTCCCAGCTCCGGGCGGCGTAGCCCCGCCAGCCGGGAACGAGCGGGCCCGCGCCGAGGAGGCCGGTACAATCCAGGAAGGGAGCGTCCACCCGGGGCAGGATCTCGATACCGGTGCCCACATTATGAGCCAGCCGGAACCGGGCATAGACGGTGGGATCGAAGGTCTGAGCCTGACACACACCGGTCACCACGTCCTGGCTGAACGTGACCGGCGGCGAGGCGGCGAACTCGTAGAAGATCGGGAACTGGTCCAGCGGCGTGCGCAAGGGCCCGGGTGCGTCGGGGAGACGCGGGATCGTGACCAGCGTGAGCGCGGGCACTGCCCCGCCGGGCACGCTCACGCCCGAGAACCGGGTCTCGGTCCGCACCAGTGCGGCGGGCGAGCCGGGGCCCAGCACCGCCGCCGCTCCGTCCGGGCCCAGGGTGCTCGGCGAGAGCGAGGGCGGCGGCAGGCTCACCTGGCAGTACAGCGTTTCGACCAGCGTGACCAGTCGTACCGCAGTGGGGTCGCTTCTCCCGCCGATGAGCGCGCCCGCGTACCACTGGCGCAGCGCAAAGTCCACGAACTTGATCGTCAGGGCCTGCGCGTCGGCGGTCTTTCCGCCGGACAGGAGCCGGCGGATCGTGTTGTATTGGTTGATCGCGGAGGTCAGGCTCGGGCCGGTGAAGAGGGAGCGGATCAGCGCCCGGGCGCTGTCGGCGTCGGGACAGGTCGTGATCTGGGAGGCTCGCGGCGCGAAGGCAGCCGGAGGCGTGCCCGTATCGGAACAGGCGGCGAGCAAGGCCAGGCAACTCGCGGCAGCGAACAGACGGCTGCGCATTGTGGCTCCCGGGTGAGGGGGCGGGATGGGGATGCGGATGGAAGGCTGCGCGTACTGCACAAGGAATGCGCGGGCCGGCGAGTCCGCAGGGAGGCCGGGCCCTCCGGCCCAACCGCTTTCGGGTCCGCCAGATAGGAGGCCAGACCGCCGAGGTGCGGGGGGTGTGGCGTTCGTCTGACAACTGTCGTCCTCCCGCGACACGCGCACCGTTCGGCCGTCTCGCCGGCACCAAGGCGAGGCCGGCCCCGGCCGCAGGCCGGGTGCAATCGCGCGCCGCGCCGAGGGACCGCCTATCTGGCCCCGGTTCCCACCAGCTGCTGGTAGCGCAGATCCCCCTCCAGGCTCCGGAACCACCACCCGCTGTCTCCGATGAAGGCCTCCCGCCGGCCCGGGTTTGCGGCGAGGTAGAGCGCGAGCAGGTCCACGGCCTTGGCCTTGTCACCTAACAAGGCACGGACGAAGGCGCCGAGCAAGGCCAGTTCTCGAGTGGGGTCCACGGTGGCGTCTCCCTGCGACCGGTCCGCCACCCGGCGGGCGCTGTCGGCCAGGCCGGCGCGGGCCAGCACGGCGGCCGCCAGCATACCGTTGTGCAGCCGGTAGTACGCCTGCTCTGGCTCGGGGGCAAGCCGGGTGGCCGAATCGGCCAGCCGCCAGGCCAGCGCCACGTCCGGTTCCTTGCTGCGGGTGGTGAGCATCAGGAGCTGGCACTCGACAAAGTGCCAGTCTTGCGGGAAACGGCGGGCCCCCTGATCGCAGGAGTGAGCGGCCTCGCTGAACTGCCCGACATCGTAGGCTGCCAGGAACAGCCGCCAGAGAATGGTGTTGGCATTGCTCAGGAACGCGTCGGCCTCGAGCGCCCGCCGCGCGGCGATGATCACGTCCGCACTCGACCCCGTCTGGTTGTACAGGTGCGAGAGGGTGGCCCAGGCCCCTGCCTGGTTCGGGTTGAGCCGGGTGGCGAGGACCAGATCGGCCTGCGCGCTGTCCAGCAGCGCCTGGGCCCGGCGGGGGTCCCGCTCGAGCTGGAGGAGCCAGCGCCAGTAGCGGAGGTTGCCGCGGAGCTCGAGGGCGTCGGGGTTCCGGGGGGCGACCGCCAGGACCCGCGCCACCAGGTCCAGCCCCGCGGCGATCCACTTGCCCGCGGCGGCCGGATCATCGTCCAGGCGGCGGGAACGCCAGTACGCCAGCGTCGCCCGCAGGACCAGGGGGTCCGGCCATTTCGGGTCCAGCGCCGCGGCCTTCGCCGCCAGGGTGTCTGCCACCGCGTAGCTGCTGTCGAACCCGGGGCCGTCTCCGGCCGCGCCCCGCGCGTCGCCCTGCTTGCGCACCTCCTCGGCCCGTTGCAGCAGGGCCCAGGCCTCGACGTTGCGCGTGCCTTCCCGCTGCTCCCGGCGCCGGACCTCCTCGCCCAGGCGGCCGCGAATCAACTGGACCACCTCACCCACCAGCGAATCCTGCAGCGCGATGAACTGGCCGGCGGGCAGGTCGAAACTCTTGCGCTGGCCGAATTCGGCGCCGCTGTTGCCGTCCACCAGCCGTACCATCAGCCGCAGCCGGTCGCCCGGAGCCTCGACACTTCCCTGCACCAAGGTGCCCGCCTCGAGCGCCCGGCCGATGCTGTCGCGAGGCACCGAAGCGTCCCGCCAGGGCTCGACCCCGGCGGCCGACACCACGCTGAGCGCCGAAAACTGTCGCAACTCGCGGATCAGCGCCTCGGTGAGGCCGTCGGCGACATAGCCCAGCCGGTGGTCCGGCGTCAGATCCTCGAAGTACAGCACCGCCACGCGGTGGGGGTCCAGCCCGCCGAGCGCTGCGAGCGGGGCCGCCCTCGGCCGGGCGAGGGACCACACGAGCCCGGCGCCCACCGCAATGGCGGGGACCCCGAGCAGCGCGGCGAGCCGGAGTCGGCTCCGGCGGACGGTCCCCCCTTGCCGCAGCGCGGCAGCACGGGCGGCCGTTCGTCGCTGAGCGGTGAGGCGTCCCGCGGTGTAGCGGCTGGTCGTCGTGCCTGGGGTCGCGCCCAGCATCTCGGCGAACTGGGCCGCAGTCTGCGGGCGGTCGGCCGGCACCTTGGACAGCGCCGCCATGATGGCGTCCTCCACCTCGTCCGGCACCGTGTCCCGCACCACTTGAATGCTCGGCGGGATATCCATCGCGTGCCGCGCCAGAATCGCCCGCGCGTTGGGGCCGGTGAAGGGTGGCTGGCCCGCCAGCATCTCGTACAGCACGCAGGCCAGACTGTAGAGGTCGCTGGGCGGGCCCACCTGTTCGCCCGCGGCCTGCTCCGGGCTCATGTAGAGCGGCGTGCCCACGGCCATGCCGGTTTCCGTGAGCTTGCTGCCCCCCGCCTCGCTCAACGCCCGGGCGATGCCGAAATCCGCCACCAGCGCATGGCCGCCCGCCAGCATGATGTTGGCGGGCTTGATGTCGCGATGCACCATGCCCAGGCTGTGAGCGTAGCCCAGCGCGTCGGCGACTTCCAGGGCGATGTGCACCGCCTGGTCCACCGGAAGCTGGTGGTCGCGCTCCAGCCGCTGCCGCAGCGACTCGCCGTAGACGAACGGCATGACATAGTAGAGCAGCCCGTCGGCCACACCCGAGTCGAACAGGCCCAGGATGTTCGGATGCTGGAGCTTGGCCGTGATCTTGATCTCTCGGTCGAATCGCTCGGGCCCGAGAGACGCCGCGAGATCCGGGTGCAGCAGCTTGATGGCGACCTCCCGGTCGTGCTTGAGGTCGGTCGCGAGGTAGACGGTGGCCATGCCGCCGCGGCCCAACTCGCGCTGGATCTGGTACCGGTCCTGGAGGGCTGACTGAAGGCGGGCGAGAGTGTCGGACACGTCGCTCGTACCGGGGGTGGGCGGCCGGGCAGGCCACAACGCTCCAAGATACCGGCCGCCTTCAACGAGGGCCAGCGCACACCGGATCAGGGGAGGCCTTGCACCAGGTTCGCGGAGCAGAGCGGAAGTCAGCCGGCCCTGGCTCGCCTGGGAGGTGCCAGCGGGCCGGTTCGAGCCCGGGTACCGGGTCGCCGAGCTGAGCGCCCGCCACCGTGGATGGCGGGCTGCGGGCAGCGCTCACGGTCCTCAGTCCGACCGCCACCCCCGGTCCAGGCCGCGGGCCGGGCACCGCGGTGCAGCGGTGTAGGGTCGCCACGGTGTTCGAAACGGCCGACGTCGGCTCCCGGGGGGCCGCGCTCTTCGAGGGACGAGCTCGACTCCCCGAGCGGCGGTGACCGGCATCCGGAAGCGCGAGGACCATGCAAGCGAAATCCCGGAAGGCCGGCGACGCCGGGCAGGCCGCGAGCGGGCCCGAGGGGAGGATCAGAGGCCCGGGGACCGCGCCACGGGCTCGACCCCACGGCCCGAGCCCGGCGGACTCGGGCCGGGGCCGACAGGCGGGAGCGGCGGTGCGTCGAACTCGGGGGGCGGCGTCCGGAACAGCAGTCCGGGCAAGGCGGTGTTGGCGACGGTGTAGAGAATGAGGGCTCCGAACAGGGTGGGGTCGAGCCCGAAGCGGTCCCGCAGGATCTCCGCGATGACCAGCGCGAAGACCAGCGTGGGGAGCAGAGCGACCGCGACCCGGACTCCGGTACGGTAAGGCTCGCCGAGCGCCGCGCGGCGGTGGATCAGTACCACG
>JBBIMQ010000021.1:0-14996 GCA_037444345.1 Gemmatimonadota bacterium
GCCCCGATCCGGGCATACACCCCCTTGGCGCCCAGCCGGGCGGCCGCCGCTTCCAGCCGGGCGGCCTGGCGGCCGGTCTCCTCGATGGCCGTTCCCTCCGGCAGCTTGAGCGTCGCCACGGCGACGCCCTCGTCCACCTGGGGCAGCACTTCCCGCGGGAGTGCCGCCGTGACCAGCGCCGTGAGCGCCACCGTGGCGAGCGCGATGGCGAACACCGTGCGGGGCCGGTCCAGGCACCAGAGCATGCCGTGTTCGTAGAGTTGCGCCAGGCGATGACCCAGGTCGTTCCAGCGCGAGCGCGGCGGGGGAACCGGGACCGGTGCGGGCGCGCCCGGCGCTGCCGCTCGTCCCCTCCGCCCGACCAGCATCACCGGCATCAACGTGAGCGCCAGCACCAGCGACGCCGTGAGCGAGGTAACCACTGAAAGCGACAGGTCCCGGAACAGCGCCGCCGCCAGCCCTCGTACGAAGACGATCGGCCCGAAGACCAGGATCGTGGTGAGAGTCCCCGCGACGAGCGGCCCGGACACCTCCTCCGCCGCCAGGCGGGCGGCGGTCAGGCGGTCCTTGCCCTCCTCCCGGTGCCGCGCACTCGCCTCCGAGACCACGATGGCGTTGTCCACCAGCAGCCCCACCCCGAGCGCGAGGCCGCCCAAGGACAGCACGTTGATCGTCACGTCGAGGAGCTGGAGCACGGTGAGCGCCACCAGCACCGAGAGCGGCACGATGAGCCCGATCGCGAGCGCGCTCCGCCAGTCCTTGAGGAAGAGCAGGATGACGAGCAGCGAGAGCACCCCGCCGGCCACGATCTCCTGCGCCAGGTTGGCCAGGGCGTCGTTGACGAAGCGCGCCTGGGCCGCGACCACGCTGAGCGAGAGGTCGGGGAAGTCGCGCTGGAGCTGCCCCAGCGCCTGCTCGATCGCGGCGGTCACGGCCACCGTGTTGGCGCCCGCGTCCTTGTACACCACGAGCCCGATGCCGGGCTCGCCGTCGAGCCGGACCAGGGTCACCGGGTCGGCGCTCGCGAGCGTCGCCCGGCCCACGTCGCGGAGCCGGACCAGACCCCGGCTCGACCCGACCGGGATGTCCCCGAACTCTTCGAGGGTCCGGAGCTCGGTCAGGGTGCGAACTGAGAACCGGAACTGCCCCCGGCGGATGGTCCCACCGGGGGCACTGGCATTCGCGGCCTTGACCGCGCGCACCACGTCGTTGGGCGAGAGCCCCAGGGCCCGGAGCCGCTCCGGATCGAGTTCCACCCGGATCTCGTCCTCGGGAACGCCGGTCACGGCGACGCTCGCGACCCCGTCGAGCTGCTCCAGCCGCCGGGCCAGGACCTGCCGGGCGAGCAGCGCCACGGATCGGAGATCGCCCCTGCCCCCCACGCCCAGCACCGCGATGGGGCGCTGGCCCGGGTCGGCGGTGAGGAGAGTCGGCCGCTCGGCGCCGTCGGGCAACTGCGCCCGGGCGTTGTCGAGCCGCTCGCGCACTGCGAGCACCGTCGCGGCCATGTCGGTCCCCCAGCCGAAGCGGGCGGTCGTGGTAACCTCCCCGTTCCGGCTCACCGAGCGGAGCTCCAGCAGCCCCGGCGTCGCCGCGATGGCCTCCTCGATCGGCTCGGCGACGAACCGGGACGCCTCGGCGGCCGCGGCCCCCGGCCAGGCGGTGCGGATAGTGAGCACGGGGAGTGTCACGTCAGGCAGGAGCGCCACCGGCAACCGGCCCAGCGACACCGCGCCGAGCAGCACCAGAGCGAGCGTGGCGGCCACCGTGGTCACGGGGCGTCGAACGGCGGAGGCGGGAAGGCTCACGGGAATCGGAAAGTGGCAGGACCAGCGGATCGGCAAGCGGCGGGCCGAACGGCTCGGGCCCCGGAGCTCGCGCCGGGGGCCGACTCGGGCCGTTCCATCGGTCAGACCGCCGCGCCGCCGTTCATTCGTTGCGCCTCACCAGCCGCACCGGCGCGTCGTGGGTCAAGGTCAGGTGCCCCTCGACCAGCACGGTGTCGCCCGGGGCGAGGGGGATCCGGCCCGTGGCGGAGTCGGGCAACACCTCGGTTTCCACCCCGTTGCTCCGCCCCGGCACGATGTACACCCACTGAGCCCGGCTCCGCTTCACCGCGAAGACCAGCGGGCGCCCGTCGCGTTCGATCACTGCGCGGGCGGGGACCAGGATACGGTCAGGCAGCCGGGTGGCCTCGAGCCGGACGTCGGCGTACATGCCGGGCATGAGGGAAGACCCTGACAGGGGCGGTCGCTCCGTCCCCCGGCCTCCCGGCTCCACCGCCACGATCACGCGGCCGGCCCTCGCCGCGGTATCCACCAGGGGCAGCAGTGCGGCGATCCGCCCCCGGACCGGCGTGCCGGAGGCTGCAGCGCTGACCCAGGCCTCGCCTCCGACCCGGATGTAAGGCAGATCGTGCTCCAGCACCTGCGCCTCGACCCGGAGCCGGCCGGTGTCCACGACGCGGGCCACGTCCTGCCCCGGGCTCACCCGCTCGCCCGCCGCGACGCTCACCTGGTCCACCACGCCCTCGAAGGGCGCGGTGATGGTCGCGCGCTCCCGGTCGAGCTTCGCCTTGTCGAGGCGTACCTGGGCCCCGGGTACACCGGAGAGCGCGAGCGCATTCCGGTACCGCTCCTCGGAGCCCTGGGGCCCAAGCACGATCGAGTCCGACACCAGGTTCCCGCGGAAGCGAATCTCGGCCTCTTCGAGGGCGGCCTCCGCCTCGCGCACCGCGAGGTCGAAGGGGCGGGGATCGAGCTGGAGAATCGTATCGCCCTGCCGGACCCGGCTCCCGGGCCGCACCGGCACGGCCTGCACGGTACCGTTGGTCTCGGCCCTGATTTGGGCCACGGCCTCGGAGCGAACGACGCCCGTGGTCACCACCGACAGCACCAGGTCGCCGCGCCGGACCGGCTCCCCGACCACGGGGAGCGCCATGCTGGACTCCGGGGTTCGTGCCGCCGGGTCCTCGGGCGCGGCGTCGGCCTTGGCCTGCTTGCCCTTGCAGGCGCCGATGGCAAGCGATCCCCCCAAGAGAACGGAGAGGCCCAGGGTCACGCGTCGGATCATGTCAGGTCTCGGACAGCCGGCTCGGAGGATCGAGATGCTCCGGCCGGCGGGAAGGTCGCGGGGGGAGGCGACGCTGTCCCCATAATACAACCGTCTTCGACCGGGCGCGGAAGAGGGGGCGGCAGCGAAGGTAGGCTCCCGGTATCAACCAACCCTCAACCAGCGGCCGGCGGGCGCGACCGATCCCCGCCACCCGAGGTCCTGATAGCGGGGCCAGCGCACTCTGCGCGACCGAGCGGGGCTTACTCTGGCGGCCGGACTCCTCCCCGGGCCGGGATCCGGCGGGGCGACGCAAGTCCGCTCCGCTCGGTGACATCAACCGGATCACTGAACGAGGGAGGCTGCCGGAGCTCGGTTTCCCCTGGCCTCGCGGGTCGAGAAGGATCGGCTCCGGCGTCGAGGTTGTCGCAGGAACGCCTGACGGGCACCACGCTGTCTCTCAAGCGGAACGCACGGTCGGCGCCTCTCGATCCTGGTACCCGTTGTCGCTCGTGGACGCCGACAGCGGCTGGGCCGGGGTCACGACGGCGTCCGGCGCGGGCTGTTGCCCCTTGCCGCCCGAGTTCCGCGAGCCCCGCGCATCCGTGCATTCGACGACCTGCTCCTCGGTCGGCGCGGGTCTCGATTCCGGAAGTCCATGATCTGGCGGCCCGGCGGCGGCGCCACTCTACCCTCCCGCCACGTACCGCCTCACATCCTTGGGCGTGCCGTCGGGGTCGTATTCCACCCCCCAGAGCGAGCGGCCGTCCACGTCGAGGACCCGGACCCGGTCCGGCACGGTCACCCGGCGCAGCTCGAGGCCGCGGGGGGAGAGCGCCACCCACTGGGCCTGGCCCCGGCGCATCAGGTCTCGCGCGCCGGCATCCACCAGGTGGAGCCACACGATGCCGTCCCGCCCCACCCGCACCTCGGGAACCGGGGGGAAGAAGCGGGGCCGGAAGAGCTCGCGCCGGAGCGAGTCACGCGTGAGCGGAAGCCGCACGTGTCCCGGTCCCGCGTCGAAGGCGAGCATCTCCCGGATGAATGACTCTACGGTGTCGTCAGGCAGCGGCGCCGGGACGTAGCTCAGCTCCCGCCGGTACGCGAGCCGCCCGCCCCGCTCGAGCAAGGTGACCGTGAAGACTCCGGCGCCCGCCTGGCTGGCCGGTGGCCGGTCCACCCGCACCAGCCAGCGTCCGTCCGGGCTCGCGTCCACCGCCGGGTCGTCCCGGAAGGGCTGCGGGATGAGCCTTGCCCCGTCGCGGAACACGAACCACATCTGGCTGTGACCCGGGGGGAGGTGGAGCACCGTGTCCAGCACCTCGAACTCCCGGTTCACCAAGATGACAGCCCCCCCGGCGGTGGGGCCCTGCTCTTCCGGCGGAGGGGTGCGATGCACCAGGAGCTCCCCGTCCGGCAGCACCGCCAGGGGGATGCGCGACCCGCCGAGGGAAGGGCGCCCGCCGGTCTGAACCGGCCGTTCCGGGTGCAGCAACGAGGCCGTCGAGTACCCGCCGCCCACCGTGTCGAACAGCGTGAGTCGGACCAGGGCCAGGTCATACACCCAGAGCGAGTCGCCCAGCCAGCCCAGCATGGCCGGTCGCTGGAACTCGCCCGGGCCGCTCCCCGCCCGGCCGACGGTGCGGATCAGCCGCCCGGTTCTATCGAGGTGGAGCACGAAGGGGAGCTGCCGGTCGGTCAGGTAGATGCTCCCGTCGGGCGCGACGCACAGGTCCACCACGAACGAGAGGAGCGACCGCACGCTGTCAGGCAGGGACAGATTCGTGTCGGGTTTGGCGGCGACCTGCCGGCCCGGATCGGCCGGCGGCAGTCCGAGGCCGAGCGGAAGGACCGCAGCCAGGGCACAGAGGGAGGCGCGCATGGAGGCGACCGGGTTCGGGGTGAGGTCCAGGGTCAGAGGGTGAGCGATGCCGTACGGCCCCGAATGGCTGCAATCTGCTCGTCGCTGAGCCGTCTGGCAACGATCACGCCATCGCAGTTACGGACTTCGGCCTCGCCGTCAGGCGACACCGCCGCCAGCACACCAGCCGCGGGGGCACGGGTCACGTACTGGGCGCTGCCGTCGGGGTCGAGCGGCACCAGCGCGCTCTCCCCGCAGCCCGGGCTGCTCAACTGGCAGTTACCCGAGAGCCATCCGTAGGAGCAGTTCCAGTACCCGGGCACGTAGCCTCCGTCGCAGCAGGTGAAACCGCTGCAGCTGGTGCACCCCCAGCAACCGGGCCGCTTTTGCAGGGTCGTCGTCGCCAGGCTCTGCGCCGCGAGCGGGCCGGCGAGCGCCTGCTGCGCGGCCAGGCCGGGGGCGGCCAGGAACAGCGCGCCGAGCCAGACGGCCGCGGCGCGACAGAAAGAAAAAGAAGAGGGTTTCATCGGATCGGTTCCTCGGTGGAAAGAGATGAAGGGTTGGGGTCCCGAACCCAGCGCCACTGGTAGAACACGAGCTCGAGTTCCGACGCCTGGGTCCCCACCCGCCGGGCCCCGATCAGTTCCCGCGCCTCGGGCAGCGACAGCATGAGACCGAGCGGCGCCTCGATCCGCGCCACCCGGGCCACGTGGCCGGCGTCGTCATAGCGCACCAGGAGGCGGGTGAGGCCGGAGAGATCGGCCAGGGTCTGAATCGTGCCGCAATCGAGAGGCAGTGCCGCGAGCGAGCGCCAGAGGCGCAGGGCCGAGTCCGGCACCAGTCTCTGGCGCTCGCCGGCGAGCACCGTCTCGTACTCCCGGGGCTCCCCCCCCTCGAGTGGCAGCCGCCGGACCCGGAAGGGCGCCATGAACTCCGCCATCAGGACCTCCCTGCCCGTGGCGGTCAGGTGGAACCGGGGAATCGCCGAGACGCTGGGTGCGGGTTCGGTGGCAAAGAGTAGCGCGCTCTTGCCCTCGGCATCGAGGCGGCGAAGGACGTAGCGGCGGCGCAGCAGGTCGCGGGAACCGGTCACCCAGCGGCCGCCGACGAACACGGCGGCGTCAACCACTTCCCCTTCGAAGCGGGGCAGCGGGTCGCGCCCCACCACTTGTCCCGCTCCGTCGAGCCGGAGTGCTGCGCCCGCCATCCCGTCGAGCACGGTGAGGCCGCCGGGCTCCGGGCCCGCAACGAGCGCCGTGATGGTCACCTCCGGGGGAAGCGCGACCTGGTTTCGTTCGCCCCCTCGAGTGAGGCGAACCACGTTCTGGTCGGGACCCCACACCAGGAGATCGCCGGAGGCCGGATCGCGGGCTGCCCCCGAGACGCCGGGCGAGGGAGGGAGCACGCGGGCGGCCTGCTCGGCCAGGGCGAGGGAGCCGCAGTCGGGCGACTGGGCCAGCGCGGCGCTCCGGGCGGCGAAGAGCGCCAGGAGCCAGACGAGGCGTCGGTAATGCACGGTGAGTGCGGCCAGTGAGGACAACCAACGTTAGGCGTCGGCGCTCTCCCGTACCATGCAGGAACCCGCCGGATCTGGCCCGATGGTGCAGCTTGACCGTCGCGGAATCGGACGCCTTGTTGGTCTCCTCTGCCCGCGGGCCTCCCCCTGGGCCAGCGCGGGGGTTCTGTCACGCCCCGGGGGACCTCATGCCCACGCTCTACCTGGACCCACCCTACCTCGCGGCCTACCCGCCGCCCGCGACTCCCCCGCCGCTCGGGGCCGTCCTCCTGGCCGACCTCCAGGACGGCCTGGCCGCGTTCGCCGACGCCATCGAGCGCCAGCGCGCCGCACCCTGGTGTCCCCTGGTGCTCCGGACCGCCGATCCCCGGGTTACCCCCGCGGTCCTGGCCACCTTCGAGCCCTGGCCCGGGTGCTTCGGCCTGCTGGCCACCGCCGGTCTTCCCGCCGCGGGCCCCAACTTCCGCGTGCTCGCCGCGGTGCGGCGGCGGCCGCTGCCCATCCCCGAGCGGGTTGCCCGATACGCCGAAGCCCGTCTCGACCGCGGGGTGGCACCGGTTCTCCTGGCCTGCATGGGTGGCCCAGGAGTCGCGCGGCAACCCTCCCGCACCCTCACCAGGCGGGTCGCCGAACTGGGATCCTTCGAGATTCGGGACTGGCGGGCCCTGTCGCGGCTCACCTGGGCTGCCGCCCTGGCCCAGCTCCGCCCCGAGGCCTCGCTCGAGACCGCGGCCTGGGAGGCCGGGAGCGACCCGCGCTCACTCCGCCGCTGGGTGCGGCGCTTTACCGGCCTCGAGTGGGACCAGCTCCGCGCCAGAGTGGGATGGGAGTGGATCGTGGAGCTGGCGCTCCGCCGTGGAGGCTACGTCAGGGAGCCCAGCGGGGCGGCCGCCGGGGCGGGCGCGATGCAGCAGCGCGCGAGTTAGCGACGGCCGCTCAGCGAGAATACCGCTCCAGCCACTGCAATCCGTCGTCGTCGGTCCGCACCGCGTACAGCGTCCGCCGGCCGAGCCCCAGCAGGCGCCGCCCGGCCGGCAACTCGACCCGCGCCGTGAGATTCCCGCGGTGGTCGAAGACGTCGTACACCGGCAGGGAGTCCTGGCGCACCACCCAGGCCTCTCCCTCAGGGGAGATCAGCATCCCCCGGCGGAAGGGAGGCAGGTACTCCGGCCAGGCAAAATCTTCGTCACGGGGCTCCGGCACTCTGACCTCCGGTGCCCGGCCCCCGCCCCCGCCCGGCCCCCGGGTGACCACCAGCCGATTGCGGTTGTTCCGCAGCTCGGCCAGGTAGCGGTCGCGATCCGCCGCCGTGACCTTGCGCCGCTCGTAGGCGACCGGCGCGCCCGCCGTCCGGCGGCCCCCGTCCAGCCACTCGACGTGGTAATCCGCCACCCGGGCGATCGCCACCCGGCCGTCGGCCCCGGCGGCCCAGTCGTCCTGGGCTGCATAGGGCTGGGGCCGCATCACCACCGCCCGCGCCTGGCGATTCCCGGAGGCGGCCACCAGGGTCGCGGGAATTTTGACCTTGGCGAGCGTGTCCACCCGGTCGGCCGCGCGGTCCCACCGGAGCACCACCGTGGAGTCCGGAACCCGCTGGTCAGGCGCCTCCCCGTCGCCCGGCAGGCGGAAGGGCGAGGCCTGGAAATAGATTCGCCCGCGGCGATCGGCCCCTCGCGCGTCCGGGAAACCGCCGATGGCATCGGGGAACGGCACGGTCCTGTCGGTCATCCGGCCGTCCGGCCCCACCACCAGGAGCCGCCGGCTGGCGCGATCCACGATGAACGTCGTATCCCCGGCCGCAAGAAGTTCTCCCGGGAACTGGTACTCGCCCGGACCCTGGCCGTTCCGACCCACCGGCGTCTGCTCGCCGGTGGCGAAGTCGGCCAGGAGAACGGCCCGGGCCCCCACATCGGTGAGCAAGACCTTGCCGCTCGCAAGCTCGCGGAGCGCGAGGAGCTGATCGAAGGGCTCGCCGAACCGGGCGTCAGGCCGGACCAGCTTGCGAATCGCTGGGGGTTGCTGCCCCTCGAGCGGCAGGGCGCTCAGGACCAGGGCAGCGGCCGCCCCCGCCCAGGCCGGCACCGGAGAACCGCGTCCCGCGCTAGGCATCGGGTTGCACCTCCGTCGGCGCCGCCACTTGCTCTGGCGCCGGATCGAGCGGCCGCGAGAGGCCGCCGCCCAACTCAGCGGCCACGGCGAGCATGGCCGCGACCATCGCGGGCCGGGCCCAGTACACGTCGGCAGCCGGGACGGCCGGGCTGGGGACAGGTGACAGGGGTTTTTCTTCTCGCATTGCGGCATCCCCGCTGGGGAGGTGCTGGGCCGGTATCGCGCCCGGCAAACACCGACATCCTCCGGGCATCCCGGCCCCCGGCGCGCTGGCCCTGCCCTTCATTTCACCTCCCCCACGCACCGGCTCGCCGCGCGCCCGGTCACGGGCCGCGGAAGGGTAAGGCATTGCCCGGGTACCTCCTTGGATTCCCGCGGCCCGATGATGGTTGCAGCCCCCGGTCGAGGGCGGGGCCAGGCCCGCGCGTCGAGTTGCTGCTCTCGTTCGCGGGGCACCGTCGGGAGGGCGGGATTACATTTCCCGGCCCATGTTTCCCCGCCGGTTCCTGCTGCTTTCCGCAACTACCGCTGTCGCCGCCTGCGGGCCCGGCCGGGGGGAGGTGCCGGCGCTCGACCTGGTGCCTGCCGCAGACACCATTCTCCTGCCCTATGCCGACGTGACCGCGGCGGCCTGGCTGGGTGAGGGCCGGTGGGTCCTCGTGGCCCCGCAGGATCGGGCCGTGAGTGTCGCGGATTTCGACCGCCGCAGCGCTTACCCTTTCGGCTCCAGCTCGAAAAACGTTTTCGAGCAACCCTATGATGTATTCCGGGCTGGCGACTCGATCTACGTGAGCGACTGGCAGCGGCGCCGCACCACGATCTGGACTTTGGACGGCCGCCTCGCGGGCGCCCTCGCCGCGTCAGACACCCTGCGCGGGGCCCTCCCCCGGGCTCGCGACGCCCAGGGCCGCTGGTACTTCGAGCTCTTTCCGCTCGCCGGCCCGGACGGACGGGGGAATCTCGATTCGGCATACATCGTCCGCACGGCCGCCGATCTCTCACACCCGGACACGATCGCCGGGCTCTCGCCGCTCGACCTGGCCGCGGTCGTCAGCGACGGCCGGCGGCGGTGGGAGCGGCGGTTGCTCTCCGGCCAGGATCGCTGGGGCGTGTTGCCGGACGGCAGCGTATGGATCGCTCGGGTCGGCAGAAACCGGGTGGACTGGCTCCGTCCCGGCGGGCGACTGGACCTGGGCGAGGAGCTTCCCGATCGGGTACTTCCCGTCACTCAGGCCGATCGCGAGATCTTTCTCCAGCAGTTCGATCCCGGGCTGCGGCCCGCCGTCGAGCTGATTCCCTTCGCCGCCATCAAGCCGCCCTTCGAGGCCGCCCTCACCGCCCCGGACGGTAGCGTATGGCTGGTGAAGAGCCGCGCGGTGGGCGACACGATCCGTTACTATCAGGTGGTCAACGGCGCGGGCCGCCTGGCGGGGGTGTTCCGGCACCGGGGTCTCGGGATGGCCGTGGCGCTGGGCGGGGGCTTCGCGCTGGTCGAGGAGCATTTCCACGACGGCGTCCGCCTGCTGCGCTGGGGCCTTCCCGTCGCCCGGGAAAGCCGCGCCATGGTGGGGAAATCCGAGCAGCGGGAGTCTCGATGAAGCGATCCGCGCGGGTCCTGGGGGCGATGCTGCTGCTGGCAGGCGCACTGGCGGGCTGCCGCGAGCAGCGCCCCGTGCCCGTGGTAACGCTGGAGCGGCCCGAGGCCGAGCTGGCACAGCCGTTCCAGCAAGTGAGCAACGTCGTGGAGCTGGGCGACGGCCGTATCGCCTTCGCCGAGCTCAAGGCGCGCCAATTCCTGTTTGCGGACCTTGCGACCGGGGAGGTCGTCCCGGTGGGGACGCACAGCGACTCCGCCCTTCCCGGCATGCCCGCCCCCGGCCAGCACAAGTTCCCGGGCTACGTCCTGCTCTTTCCCGGCGACACGGTGGGGTTGGTGGACTTCGCCCTCGAGCGTACGACGCTCTGGACCTCGCGGGGCGAGTATGTGGGGCAACTGGGCCGGATCGGCGTGGGCGGCCTCAACCAGGCCGTCAACTACGACGCGCGCTACAACGCCTACAAGGAAGATGTGCGCTCGGTGCTGGGCGGGCTGGAGCCCGGCAGCGAGCTCCAGTTCGACAGCCTCAACATCCTGCGGATCGCCCGGGGCGACACGGTGGCGGACACGGTGGCGAAGCTCCGGCTCCCGCCCTGGGGCATGGGCCAGTTCGGCGAGCAGAAGAAGATGGTCTCCACGGTCTTCGGCGCCCGCGACCTCTTCGGGGTGTTGACTGACGGCTCTCTCTGGATCGCCCGGGCCAGCACCAACTCGGTGGACTGGCTGTCACCCGACGGGACATGGCTGCGGGGCGAGCGCCTGGACTACGCCCCCATCCCGGTACTGCAGAAGGAGAAGGATCTTTTCCTGGACCGCCTTCGCCGGCAGATGGCCACCGCCGGGGCCCCGGCGGGCATCGAGCTGTCCTATCCGTTCGCCGAGGAGAAGCCCCCCTTCATCGCCGGCGCGACCAACCCGGCGGGCGAGGCCTGGCTCCAGCGCCCGCGCCCTCTGGAGGATTCGATCCCGGTCTGGGACGTGATCGGCCGGGACGGCAAGCTGCGCCGGAGCGTGCGGCTCCCCCGCTCGGGGATCCTGGCGGGGTTCGGGCGCGAGGGGAGGGTATACGTCCTGCGGCGGGACGAGGGGGGCGCCCAGCGGATTGCCCGCTTCGTGGTGAGCGGGGGGTCCTGATCGGGCCCGGTCACCGCTCGCCGTCCTCTTCCCGCAACTCCGGAGGATCGGTCTTTCTCCGGTAGCGCTTTCGCCCCTCGTCGTACCACCGCCGGGTGATCTCGCCGGCCAGTTCGCGGTTGCCCAGCCCGAAGGCGAGGCCGACCGCCAGGGCGATGGACCCGAGGATGACCGTGAAGGCGGAGGTCACCAGCTCGCCACTCACGCCCACCTGCTGGAGCGCCATGAAGACCGCGATCATGACCATGGCGCCCTTGGTGAGCTTGGCCAGGGTGACCACGCCCGCGACCGCGCCGGCGGACGCCACGATCACCGCGCGGACGAATTCGCCCACGATGATGCCGAGGATGATGATGACGATCCCCGAGATGAGCGTGGGGACGAAGGCCAGCATCCGGCCGAACATCTCGCGCACGTTCTCCAGACCCAGCGCGGAGCTGGCGAGCAGGATCGCCACCAGCATGGTGAGCCAGAAGAGCAGCGTGCCCACGGCGCGCACCGGGTCCACCCGCACCCGGCCGGCGGCCTCGGTGAGGCCGCCGGCGTCGGCCACCCGCTTGAAGCCGAGTCGCTCCAGGCTCCGGTCGGTCCAGCGCTGGAGCTGCCGCGCTACCAGGTAGCCGGCCAGCAGGATCAGGGCCGAGGCGAGGAGGGCGGGTACCACCTCGATCAGCGCGCCCCAGCCGATCAGAATCCGGTCCCAGAGATCACTCATGGCCTACCTCGAGAACGACCTTGCCGAACTGGGCGCCATCCGACAGGCGGCGGAGCGCCTCCGGCGCCCGGTCCAGGGGAAACACCGCGTCCACCTCGGGCCAGAGCTTGCCCTCGCGGGCCAGCCCGGCGACGGTCCGGAACTCCTGGTGATTGCCCATGGTGGAGCCCAGGATCGTCCACTGGTACCAGAAGAGCTTGCGGACATCGGTCACGCAGTGGGGTCCCGACGTGGCCCCGCAGGTGACCAGCCGCCCCCCCGACCAAGCGACCGGAGCGACGACTCCCAGGTCTTTTCTCCGATCGTATCCACCACCACTTCCACCCCGCGGCGCGCGGTGAGGGCCCGGACCTCCTGGGCCACGTCCCGGGTCAGGTGGTTGAGCGTCACATCGGCGCCCAGCTCCGCTGCGCGCGCCAGCTTGCGGTCGGACGAGCTGGTCACGATCGCCCGCGCGCCGCACAGCTTGGCGATCCGGAGCGCCGCCAGCGCCACCCCGCCGCCGATCCCCCAGATCAGCACCGTCTCCCCGGCGCGTAGTCCCGCGCTGGTCACGAGCATCCTCCAGGCGGTGAGCGTCGTCAGGGGGAACGCCGCGGCCTGAGCCCAGCTCATCCGGTCCGGCACCGGGGCCAGGTTACCCTCGGGCACCACGAGATACTCGGCGAAGGTGCCCGGCCGGTGTTCGCCCAGCACGCCGAACGCGGGGCAGAGCGGCTGCTCACCCGCCTCGCACCACTCGCAGCGGCCGCACGAAACCCCGGGGTTCACCATCACCCGGTCGCCCGGCTTGACCCGGGACACCGCGGGCCCGACCCGCTCCACCACGCCGGCCCCGTCGGATCCCAGGATGTGCGGGAAGGTATAGCGCAGCCCCGGCCGCCCCCCCGCCACGAAGAGATCGAGACGGTTGAGCGCCGCCGCCAGCACCCGGACCAGGACCTCGTCCGGCGCCCGGAGTTCGGGGGCCGGTACGTCCTGGATTCGAACCTGCTCGAGACCGCCGGTGGCGGCGAGGGTGACCGCTTTCAGAAGGCCGGGCTCGTGATCCGTTCGCCGGGAAGGAGTCGCACGCTGGTCTGGGCGCCGTTGCTGAGCGAGCGCCACTGCAATGTAAACTCGGCGCCGTGCCGGTTGCCCTCCGTGGGACGGCTCGAGACCCAGACGATACGGCTGCCGTCTCGCGCCAGAGCGACGTCGGCGATCGGATAGTCGCTGGCCACCAGCGTGACCGGGGGGCCGCCGGCCGCGGGCCGGCGCAGCACCAGGTCCGGCTCTCTTCGATCCTTGCGGGCCTGGACCCAGGCGAGCTCCCCCTCGGGGAGCCAGACCGGCCGGCTCTCCCGCCGGCCGGGCGTGGCGGTCACCGCGACCGGCGCGCCACCCGCGAGCGAGACCACGAAGATGTCGCTCAGCCCGTCCCGGCTCCCGGCAACGCCCGCGAAGGCTACTCGCTCGCCATCGGGCGAGACGGCCGGATCCCAGGCGCCGCCGGCCAGGGCGGTGAGCTGCCGCGGCTCGCTCCCGTCGGCGTTCATGACGAAGAGCTGACGGGTGCCGGTCCGTCCCGACACGAAGACGATCCGGCGGCCGTCAGGGGTCCAGGTGGGCTGGGCGTCCACAGCGGCGTCGGCCGTGAGCTGGACCGGGTTTCGGCCGTCGGCGTCCGCCACGAAGATGTCGAAGTTCCCCCGCCCCGACCGGTCCGAGGCAAAGGCGATCCGGGTACGATCCGGCGAGTAGGCGCCATCGAGATGGTTGGCCGCCCTGTCGGCGGCGACCGGCAGGAAGAGGTCGGGGTTGGCCGCGGCGAGCGCGAACACCCCGAAGCGCCCCGAGCGAGTGGAGGCCACCAGGAGATCGCCGGTCACGAACACGGTCGCCTGCACGCGCTGGCCGCTGGGGAGCGCCGCGGTCACCTCGGTGCGCCCCGGGGCCACACCCTCCACCCCCCCCTGGGCGTTCACCCGGGCGATTTCCGGGTTCGCGCTCTGCCAGGTGACACCCTCGGCGGGCAGCAGGGGCCTGCCGCTCTCGTCCACGAACGAGGCGGCGAGCGTGGTCCACTCGCCGACCCGAAGCCCCACCCGGGCGCGATCGAGCCGCAGGCTCCCGGGCAGGACCTCGATGCTCCACCCTTTGGGGACGAAGCCCCGCACCTGGAAACTGAGCGTGGTGCTGCCGGGGCGCAGCGCCCGAAGCAGGCCCGTGGCGGGGTCGAACGAGGCGATGGCCGTATCGCCCACGGTCCAGGTGACCGGCACCCCCTCGACCGGCGTGGAGTCGGCCGCCTGCACTTCCAGCCTGAATTCGCGGCTGCCGCTCACCGGCAGGCGGACGGTTTCCGTGAGTCGAGGGCGGGTGAGAAAGACCGCTACCTCGCGGTACACCACCACGGTGACCTTGCGCTCTTGGAGAAAACCCCGGGCCACGATCTCGGCGCGTCCGGGGGCGATGGCCCGAACCACCCCGTCGGGGGAGACCTGCGCCACATCGAGGTCGCTCGAGCTCCACTGGAGGTCCGCCGCCCGGAGCCGCCGGTTCCCCTGAGCGGGCACCGTCGCGACCAGCGTTTCCGCCTCCTCGGGCGCCAGCGCGATCCGGGACGAGGCCAGGGCGAACTCGCTGAGGGAGACCGCCACCGGAATGCTCACCGTGACGCCGTTCGGCGCCGCGGCCTGGATCACCCCCTGCCCCGTCGAGACCCCGGCCACCACTCCGCTCGAATCCACCACCGCCACGACCTCCGGCCGGAGCGATTTCCAGGTGAGGCGCGCCGGGGCGGCGGGGGTGCCATCGGCCCGCAGGGCCTTCACCTGGACCCGGGCGTGCTCCGCCGGCAGGAGGACCAGCGCGGCCGGCTCCGCGACCAGCAGCGCGGCGTCGCTCGCAGGGGCCTGGGCCCGGGGCACCGAATCCCCGCCGGTCACGAACACGGGAATGCTCCGGGTCTTCTTCCCCGCCGTCACGGTGATCACGGCCCGGCCCGACTTGAGTGCCGTGACCGACCCAC
>JBBIMQ010000022.1:0-14969 GCA_037444345.1 Gemmatimonadota bacterium
GAGATCTCGCCCTGCGCTGGCCCCGCATCCCCTGGGGGCGGCGGCTCGGCCAGCGCCTGACGCCGCGCTCGAGGTCGCGTGAGGGAGAGCGCCGAGCGGCGCCAGCGCGCCCCGAGTCTGGTCCGGCGTCGCGGGCGCGCCATCGGCCTCCCCGGTTCGCGGGGTGCTGCCGCCGTTTACCGTGGCGCCCTTGAAGGCTAGCTTTGCGCCTCATGTCCGGCATCCACGCCGTCCTGTTCGACCTCGATGGCACCCTCATTGATTCGATTGACCTCATTCTGGCGAGCTATCGCCACACCCTGAAGGCCCACGGTTTCCCCAACGTCGAGGACGGCGAATGGCTCCGCGGCGTGGGGCGGCCCCTCCGGGTCCAGCTCGGTGCCTGGGCGCGCGACCCGGAAGAGCTGGAGGCGCTGGTGCGCACCTATCGCGAGTACAACCTCGCCCATCACGACCGCATGGTCCGCGTTTTCGAGGGAGTACCGGAACTGGTCCGAACGCTACGCGCCCGCGGGCATGCGCTGGCCGTGGTCACCAGCAAGACCCGCGAGGGCGCCCACCGCGGGCTCCAGCTGGCCGGGATTCAGAGGGAGATCGAGGTCCTGGTCTGCGCCGACGACGTGGTGCATCCCAAGCCGCATCCCGAGCCGGTCACGCGGGCGGTGGAACGGCTCGGCGTGGAGCCCCGTCGCGCGCTCTTCGTGGGCGACAGCATCCACGACCTGCGTGCCGGCCGGGCCGCGGGCGTGCTGACGGCCGCGGCGCTCTGGGGGCCTTTCGGGCGGGAGGATCTGGAGGCGGCCCGGCCGGACTTCTGGCTCGAGGCGCCGACCGAGCTGCTCGAACTGGTGAAGGAAGGTTAAGATTGACCGTTGCCCGCGCCTCCGGCTTGCCCTCCCTCCCTCCCCCGCTATCTTCCCCCGCCGTTACAGGACGGTGACAATCCCTGCCCGCCGGGAGTCTGAATCGTGCGGTTTCTCCCCCGAGACGAGCGGTTCTTCGACCTCTTCACGCGTCTCGCCGAGCGGACCGTGGAGGGGGCGGGCCGGCTGGAGGAGTTGCTCAGGACCGAGGCGGAGCAGCGGACCCCTCTGGTGGATGCCATCAAGCGGATCGAGCACGAGTGCGACGAGATCACGCACGAGCTCATCACCCGGCTCGACCGCAGCTTCATCACGCCGCTCGACCGCGAGGACATCCACGCACTCGCGTCCGGTCTGGACGACGTCATGGATCTGATTGACGGCCTGGCCCGCCGGTCGCAGATCTTTCACATCGGCCGGGCTCCCCAGGGCGCCATCCTGCTCGCGGGGGTGGTCCGTCGCGCCGCCGAGCAGCTCCTCACCGCGGTGCAGGGCCTTTCCCGGCGGGGCGACAAGACGGTTCTCACGGCCTGCATCGCGGTGAAACGGCTCGAGGAAGAGGGGGATTCGCTGTACCACGAGTGGCTGGGCAAGATGTTCGAGGGATCGCCCGACCCGGTGCAGTTGCTCAAGTGGAAAGAGCTGTACGACAACCTCGAGCGGACGCTGGACACGGCGGAGGACGCGGCCAACGTGCTGGAGTCCATTTCCATCAAGCACGGCTGAGCCATGGAGGCCACCGTCGCCTACGTTTGCGCCATCATCGCGGTGGCGCTCCTGTTCGACTTCATCAACGGCTTCCACGACAGCGCGAACTCCATCGCCACCATCGTCGCGACTCGGGTGCTCACCCCGGGGCTCGCGGTGCTCTGGGCCGCGGCCTTCAACTTCGCGGCGGCGTTCACGGTGGGGACCGCGGTGGCCAAGACCGTCGGCAAGGGGCTGATCCACCCTGCCGTGGTGGACCCGCACGTAGTCTTGTCAGGGCTCCTCGGCGCGATCGCGTGGAACCTCATCACCTGGTGGCTGGGACTGCCGAGTTCCTCCTCCCACGCCCTGCTGGGCGGCTATGGCGGGGCGGCGGTGGCCAAGGCGGGCGCCGGCGCCCTGATCGCCGAGGGCTGGATGCGGCCGATCGCGTTCATCTTCATCTCGCCGGTGCTCGGCATGGGACTCGGCCTCGGACTGAGCGCGCTCCTCTCGTGGGCCCTGTGGGAAAAGCCCCGCGCCCCGCTGGAGCGGCTCTTCCGCCGGCTCCAGCTCGCCTCCTCGGCCCTGTTCTCCCTGGGTCACGGCGCGAACGATGCGCAAAAGACCATGGGTATCATCGTTGGCCTCCTGGTCTCCAGCAGCAGCCTGTTCAAGGACCAGACCGGCTGGCTGGCCCGGCTCTATTTGCCCACCGCCGACGTGGTGCCGCTCTGGGTCGAGCTCGCGGCCTACACGGCGCTGGCGCGGGGCACGGCCCTGGGAGGCTGGCGGATCGTGCGGACCATGGGCCACCGCATCACCCGGCTCCAGCCCTTCGGCGGGTTCTGCGCCGAGACCTCCGGCGGCATCACCCTCCTCATGGCGTCGGCCTGGGGCATTCCCGTGAGCACCACGCACACGATCACCGGTGCCATCGTGGGCGTCGGCACGAGCCAGCGCGTCTCCAGCGTCCGGTGGGCGATCGCGGGCCGGATCGTCTGGGCCTGGGTGCTCACCATCCCGATGAGCGGCGCGATGGCGGGGTTGGCCTATATGGGTATCAGCCTGGCGAGCTAGGGGGCAGAGTTAGGCGCCGGTGGCAAGGCCAGCGCGACGCTGGCAGGCACCGCCGCCCTGACCGCCCTTTCCCCCGGGGCGATCCCTGGTGCAGGCCGGCCCGGCCCCCGCCTTCACGCCGCCCGCACCTTGCGCCGGGCACCTGCCGCGATCGCGCTCCGGTACTCGGCCTCCAGCTTGTCGAAGATCGCATCCCAGCGCCGTGCCCGAGCGGTGGCGAGGGCGCCGGCCCGGAGCCGGCGGCGGAGGGCTGCGTCGTCCAGGAGACGCAACAGTCCGCGGGCCAGGCCGTCCAGGTCGCGAGGCGGCGCGAGCCAGGCGTTCACTCCGTGCCGGGCGAATTCGACCACCCCGCCGGCCCGGACGGCGAGCGCCGGAAGGCCGGAGGCCATGGCCTCGAGCAACGAGTTGCCGAAGGTCTCGGTGGGCGAGGGGAAGACGAACAGATCGGCCGAGGCGTAGGCCTCCGAGAGCTCGCGCCCGGTCTTCAGTCCACTGACCTCGACGCCGGGGATACCGCTCCGCCGCAGCTCGTCCTCCAGCGGGCCCCGGCCCACCAGCACCAGGCGGGCCTTCGGCCTCTGGCTCCCCACCGCCTGCCAGGCGCGGATCAGGCGGTCGAGGTCCTTCTCCCGGGCCAGGCGCCCGACGTAGGTCACCAGGGGGTCGTCGGGCCCGAGGCCGAGCGAGCGGCGGTAGGCCTCGCTCCGGAACCGCGGATGGAACTCGGCAGGGTCCACCCCCCTGGTCCAGATCCCAGTATGGCGCACCCCACGGCTCTGGAGGAACCGCTCGTACACCCGGGACGGCGCCAGAACCCGGTGGGCCTGGCCGTAGAACCAGCGCAGATAGATCCACCCCACCCGGAGGACCCACTGCACCCCGTAGCGGGCGGCGTACTTGTGATAATCGGTGTGGGCCGACGCGACGATCGGCACCCCGAGTTGTTGCGCTGCCTTCACCCCGACCAGCCCCAGCGCGAACTCGGTGGCGACATGGACCAGATCGGGCCGGAAGGAGGCCAGATCGTGCAGCACCTCCCGCGGCCGGGGGAAGGCCCACTGCACGTCCGGGTACAGGAAGAGCGGCACACTGGGCGAGCGGTGCACTTCCGGCCGATCGGCCGCGCCGGGGGGGAGCGGATAGGCAGCCGAGTACACCCGCACCGCGTGGCCTCGCCGCTCCAGGGCCCGGACCAGACGGAGCAGCGTCACGCCCACCCCGCTCACCATGGGCCAGTAGACCTCGGAGAAGATCGCGATCCGCAAGAGTCTAGCCTCGCACCGCGGGGAGCCCTGCCGCCTCCCGAACCAGGGCGGCCAGGCCAGCGAAGTCGAAGTGGTCGCGCCCTCGCCGCCGCGACTCTTCGAGCCGCGACCGCACCAGTTCGCCCAGCGGCATCGGCACGCCGGCCTCCTCCGCGGCCGCCCGGATCAGGCCGAAGTCCTTGAGCGCGAGCGGCAAGGCGAACCCCGCCGGCTCGAATTCGGTGCGCGCGATCCGCGCGCCGTAGCCCCGAAAGACGGGCGTGGGGAAGAGGCTCTCGCCCAGGATCTCCACCACGCGCTCCGGATCGAGCCCGCCGCGTTCCGCCAGCGCGAGGGCCTCACCGAGCGCCTCGATCATGGCCCCGATCAGGAAATTGCCTACCAGCTTGAGCAGGGCTGCGCGGGGAGCCTCGTCCAGGGCGAAGACCCCCTGCCCCAGCACCTCGAAGACCGGCTCCAGGCGCGCCAGGCACTCGGACGGCCCTCCGGCCACGATCCAGAGCTGCCGGGCCCGGGCCGCCTCGGGCCGGCCGAAGACGGGTGCCGCCACGTAATGGCAATCTCGCGCCGCGTGGGCTTCCACCAGCCGCCGGGTACAGGCGACCGACACGGTACTCATGCCCACATGGGTCGCGTCAGGCCCGAGTCCGGCGAGGACCCCGTCCGGCCCGAAGGTCACTGCCTCGACCGCAGCGTCGTCGGCCAGCATCGTGATCACCACCGCCGCCCCCTCGGCCGCCGCTCGCGGTGTCGTCGCCGTCTGGGCCCCTGACCAATCCTTGAGCTTGGACCGCGTGCGATTCCAGAGTCGCACCGGGAAACCGGCCGCCAGCAGGTTGGCAGCCATGGGGGCGCCCATCGCGCCGAGACCGAGGAACGCCACTGTAGGGCCGCTCATGGGAGCGGAAGGATGCCGAAACACCTGCATCGTCGCAAGGCCGCGGCGGTACACTCTTCGGGCGGAGCCCGAATGGCGGACGGGGCGCGGCAGCAAGGACCGAGGATCGGCGCATGGAAGGATGGCAGCGCTTACATTCCGTTCATCCCCGCGCGTGCCACCCTACCTCGATAGGTCGTTCTATCCCACCATTCCGATCTCCACGCCCGAGGTCGAGAACCATGACGACTCGTGCCACCCTTGTGGGCCCCGCGCCGGCCGAGGCCGCGCGGGTGCTTACCCCGGAGGCCCTCGCGTTCCTCGGCGAGCTGGAGCGGCGTTTCGCCGCCCGGCGGCGCGGCCTCCTGGCGGAGCGCGAGGCGCGCCGCGCTGCCTATCGTGCCGGCACCCTGCCGGCATTCCCGCCCGAGACCCGCGAGGTGCGGGAGAGCGAGTGGCGGGTCGCTCCCGCGCCCCGGGACCTGGATGACCGCCGGGTCGAGATCACCGGGCCGGCCGAGCGAAAGATGATGATCAACGCGCTCAACTCGGGCGCCCGGGTGTTCATGGCGGACTTCGAGGACGCCCTCTCCCCCACCTGGGAAAACGTGGTCCAGGGACAGGCCAATTGCATGGACGCCGTCCGGCGAACGCTGTCCTTCACCTCGCCTGACGGGAAGGCGTACGCTCTGGGCCCCGAGCTGGCGACGCTCGTGGTGCGGCCCCGCGGCTGGCACCTGCGCGAGCGGCACCTCACGCTGGCCGGGGAGCCGCTCTCGGCGGGGCTGGTGGACTTCGGGCTCTTTCTCTTCCACAACGGCCGCGAGCTCCTGGCACGGGGCAGCGGCCCGTATTTCTACCTGCCGAAGCTCGAAAGCCGCCACGAGGCCGCGCTGTGGGAGGACGTTTTCGTGTTCGCTGAGGAGGCGCTCGGCATCCCCCGCGGGACCATCCGCGCCACCGTGCTGGTGGAAACGCTTCCTGCCGCCTTCGAGATGGACGAGATTCTGTTCGCCCTGCGCGACCACGCCGCCGGGCTGAACGCGGGCCGCTGGGATTACATCTTCAGCCTCATCAAGAACCTCGGTCACCGGCCCGACTTCCTGCTGCCGGACCGGGCCCAGGTCACCATGACCGTGCCGTTCATGCGCGCCTACACCGATCTCCTGGTCCACACCTGCCACCGCCGCGGCGCGCACGCGATCGGGGGCATGGCCGCCTTCATCCCGTCGCGCCGCGATCCCGAGCTCAACGCCCGCGCCCTGGCCCGGGTCCGGGAGGACAAGCGGCGCGAAGCCGAGGCCGGCTTCGATGGCGCCTGGGTCGCCCATCCCGACCTGGTACCGGTGGTTCGCGAGGTCTTCGACCAGGTCCTCGGGAACCGGCCCCACCAGAAACACCGCCTCCGCGACGAGGTGCGGGTCACCGCGGCTGACCTGCTCGACGTCCGGGTACCGGACGGACGGGTGACCGAGACGGGAGTGCGGACCAACTGCCGGGTGGCGCTCGAATACATCGAGCAGTGGCTGGAGGGACGCGGAGCCGTGGCGATTGACAACCTGATGGAAGACGCCGCCACGGCGGAGATCTCCCGGACCCAGCTCCGGCAGTGGATCGCCCACCGGGTGGAGCTCGCCCCCGGGCAGGCGTTCTCGCCGGAGCGGTATCGGGCGATCCGGGAGGAGGAGCTGGCCAGGCTTCGCGCGAGTCGTCCCGAGCTCCGCCGGCTCGACGACGCCGCCGAACTCCTGGACCAGCTCGTGCTCGGCAACTTGCCGGAAGAGTTCCTCACCTTGCCGGCGTACGAGCGCCTGGGGTGAGCGGGGGCCTTCCAGAGGCCGCGCCGATCCGGCTGCTCCGGGCGTGGACCCGGTGAGATGGCCCGACGTGGCCGGTCCCGAGCGGGGGGCCGCGCCGGCCAGGATCCTCGGGGCCTCCGCCCGATGGGTGCGACCCCGGCGCGGCTCCCGGTCCCGGGCCGGGGCGGCCGCCTCGCGAGACTCGCGGAGCTGGGGCGGCAGGAATCGAACCTGCAACCTCCCGGTTAACAGCCGGGCGCTCTGCCAGTTGAGCTACACCCCAGGAAAACGAACGACCCGCCGCGGGCTGCCGGACGGGTCGCAGAGTTGCGAGGGCGCGAAACCGCTACCTCCGACCCGGCCGTCCTCCGGTGCGGTTGGCGTTTCGGGCGATCCGACGGTTTCGCAGGTCTGTCATGGCGGCACGGAGGATATGGGAAAGCAGCACGGCGGTCAAGGGTTTGACGCGCGGCTGCCCCTGGCGCCCCCGGCCTCCCCGCCATCGCGAGCGGTTCGCCCATGAGCGGCGCCACCTGCCCGACGGTCGAGCACCACCTGCTCTGCCGCGGCATCCGCCACCTGGTTCGGGAGCAGGGGAGCGGCCCGGCAGTGGTCCTGGCCCACGGCATGTGGTGCGAGGGAGGGATGTTCGCCCGGATGGCCGGCGATCTCGCCCGGGACTGCCGGGTCATCATCCCCGACTTCCGGGCGCACGGCGGGACCGAGGTGCCCCGCTCGCCGTGGTCGGTGCCGGACTTGGCCGACGATCTGGCCGGGATCCTGGAGCAGCTCGGCGTCACGAGCGCCGTGGTCGCCGGCTTCAGCATGGGGGGGATGGCCGCCCTGCACTTCGCGCTGCGCCACCCGGGACGCGTGCGCGGCCTGGGCCTGATCAGCACCAGCGCCGCCGCGGAGCCCTGGGGCCGACGAGTGCAGATCCACGCCCTCGCCCGCTTACTCCGGCTGACCGGCCCCCCGCCCTGGCTGGCACGCGAGGCAGCGCGCGCCGGCTTCAGCCGGCGGTTTCGGAGAAGCGATCCGGCCGCCGTCCAGCGCTGGGAATCGGCGGTACGGGCGATGCCCGCCCCCGCCCTCTGCCAGGCCCTCGAGGCGGTTGCCTCCCGGCCATCGGTGGTCGAACGGCTCGGCGAGATCGAGGTGCCAGCCGTGATCCTCGCCGGCACGGCCGATCGGTTGCTCCGGCCCCACTGGTCGGAGCAGATGAGCGAGCGGCTGCCCGAGGCCCGATTGCTCAGGCTTCGGGGCTCGGGACACCTCGTCCCCCTGGAGCGTCCCGCCGAATGCGCGGCGGCGGTGCGGGGCCTCGTCGCGAAGGCGTGATCCGCCTCGGCGGCCATGGTGAATGGGGGCGCCGCGCGCCTCTTACCAACCTGCCCTCGTCCGATCACATTACGGCTCGGATTCACTCACGGAACGGGACCGGCGCATGTTCATCCCCCAACTCCTCCTCCGGCAACTCTACACCTTCGGCTCGCTGTGCAACGAGGCGGACGGCCTCCGGCTGGGGCTCAAGAACCGGTTGAAAGACGCCACCCTGATCCGGATCATCGGGCTCACGATAGACGGGCAGACCTACGGGCCGGGCCAGCTGGTCCTCGACGTGGGCGACGGGGTGCGCCGGCCTGCGGCGGAGGTGACGCCGGAGAGCCCCCGCGACTTCCCGCTCAGGCAGGTGGCCCACCTGTGGGTGCCGGGGCTGTGCCTCCGGGAAGGCCCGCACGAGCTCTCGGTGGCCATCGAGACTCGACCCTTCGGCCGGCTCGAGTTTTCGGTCAAGGATTCCATCTCGGCTGCGCCGGCGGCCCGCCCCAGGGCCATCCCCTGCGACAAGGAGGAGAACTACACCCCCGAGATCGTCCGGCGCCGGCAGCGCTTCGTGGAGGAGTTCTCCGGGGTCAAGCTCCAGCACCTCGACAAGTTCTCGTTCGACCCCTCGGTCGTCCGCCACAACACGGAGAACTTCACCGGCGTGGCCCAGGTGCCGATCGGTTTCGCCGGGCCTCTCCGGATCAACGGCGAGCACGCCCAGGGCGAGTTCATCATCCCGCTCGCCACCACCGAGGGGACCCTGGTCGCGTCGTACAATCGCGGCATGAAGGTGCTCAACCTCTCCGGTGGGGTCACCACCACGATTCTCGCCGATCACATGCAGCGGGCCCCGGTGTTCATCTTCGATTCGGCGCGCGAAGCGAGGGAGTTCCGGGAGTGGGTGGACGCGAACCTGGAGACCATCCGCCGCGAGGCCGAGGCCACCTCCAGCGTCGCGAAGCTCCAGTACGTGGACACCTATCTGAGCAACAAGTTCGCCTATCTCCGATTCAACTTCTCGACCGGCGACGCGGCGGGCCAGAACATGGTGGGGCGTGCCACCGCGGCCGCCTGCGGCTGGATTCTCGACAACAACCCGACCGTGCGCCGCTTCTACCTGGAGTCCAACCTGGCCACCGACAAGAAGGCTTCGCACGTGAACCTCATGCGCACCCGCGGCAAGCGGGTGACGGCCGAGGCCACCATTCCCCGCGAGGTACTGGTACAGCACATGCGGGTGGAGCCGGAGAGCCTGCATTACCACGCCCAGGTGGCGAACGTGGGGGCCATCCTCAGCGGCGCCAACAACAACGGACTCCACTCGCCCAACGGCATCACCGCCATGTTCATCGCCACCGGCCAGGACGTGGCCAACGTGTCCGAAGGCTCGGCCGGGATCATCTACAGCGAGCTCACCCCCAAGGGCGACCTCTACCTTTCGATCACCATCCCCTCGTTGATCGTCGCCACTTACGGGGGCGGCACCGGACTGCCCACGCAGCGGGAGTGCCTGGAGATCCTGGGGTGCTGGGGAAAGGGCAAGGTGAACAAGCTGGCGGAGATCGTGGCCGGGGTGGTTCTCGCGGGAGAGATTTCGCTCGCGGCGGCGATCTCCTCGCTGGAATGGGTCTCGTCGCACGAGAAGTACGGCCGGAACCGGTGAGCACCGCGGCGGCCCGGGGGCAAGTGGAGGCACCGGCGGGCTTCGAGCTGTATCGGATTCGAAGGCCTGAAGGACTCGCGCGGCGCTTCTTGTCCACCTGCCGCCACTTCTACGCCCTGGCGGCGGGAGGGCTCGTCGCCTGGGTCCGGGCTCGCCGCGAAGACGGCACCGGCCGGGGTCTCAAGTTCCTGGCCCTCAGGGTGCTCGCCGCCCTGCATCGCCCCTTCCTCGACCGGGCGCTCCGCGATCAGCCCTTCCCGGTCCAGCTCCGCCGCCGGCTCGAGCGACTGGGGCCCACCTACATCAAGCTGGGCCAGATCCTGAGCCTGCGAGAGGATCTCCTCCCCCGGTCCATCACCCAGGAGCTCAAGCACCTGCTCAACCGACTCCCCGCCGTGCCGATGAGCGTCTTCCGCGAGATCGTGGAGCGCGAGCTGGGCCGGCCGCTCGAGGAGGCCTTTCTGCAGGTGGATGACGTGCCGCTGGGCTCGGCCTCGATCGGCCAGACTCACCGCGCCACCACGCGGAGCGGCGACCCGGTGATCATCAAGATCGTCAAACCGGGAGTCCGGGAGACCCTGGAACGCGACGCCAGGCTGCTCAGGGCTTTGGGGAGCTTCCTGCAACTGTTTCTCGAGCGGTATCAGCCCCGGCAGCTGGTCAACGAGTTCTGCGAGTACACCTTGCGCGAGGTGGACCTCCGCCGCGAGGCGGACAACGCCGAGACCTTCGCGGCCAATTTCGCCGACCTGGAGGACGTGGTCTTTCCCGCGATCTATCGCGATCTCTCGGGCCGCAACGTGCTCACCATGGAGTATCTCGACGGCATCCGGCCCGATACCCCGGAGGCCCAGGCGCTCCCCGAGGACGAACGGCGCCGGCTCACCGATCTCGGCGCGGCCAGCATTATCCGGATGCTCTACCGGGACGGTTTCTTCCACGCCGACCTCCACCCCGGCAACCTCCTCATCCTGCCGGGGACCAAGTGCGGCTTCATTGACCTGGGCATGGTCGGCCGGCTGGACGAGGAGCTGCGGCGCACCCTGCTCTACTATTACTTCTCCCTCGTCATGGGTGACGCGGAGAACGCGGCCCGCTATCTCGCCGCCATTGCCGAGCCCGGGCCCGGGGCCAACACCAAGGGGTTCCTGCGCGACGTGACCGAGATCGGCAACCGGTGGAAGCGCGGCTCCAGCTTCGAGGACTACTCCCTCGGCCAGCTCATCCTGGACTCGGTCTCGCGCGGCGCCGAGTACCGGATGTACTTCCCGGTCGAGATGGTCTTGATGGTCAAGGCGCTGGTTACCTTCGAGGGGGTGGGCCACGTGCTCCTGCCTGGCTTCGACGTGGCCGAGGTGTCCAAGCGGCACATCCGGAACATCTTCATCCAGCAGTTCAGCCCGATGCGGCTGCTCTCCGAGGGCATGCGCGGCGCCCCCGACCTGATGGACGCGGTGATCAAGATGCCGCTCCTCATGACCGAAGGCTTGCGGGTGCTGGAGAAGGTGGCGCGGAAGCCGCCCGAGAACCCGCTGTCGGGAATCCGCGGTACGCTGATCGCCGGAAGCTGCCTCGTGGCCGGCGCCATCGCCATGGGGTTCGGAGCCCCGTGGCCGGTCTGGACGTTGCTCTTCGCGATCGCCCTCCTCCTGGCCCTCCGGCGGGGAAGCTGAGATGGCGGGACTGCTGGAACCGGTGGCCGGAGCCGATGCGGTGTGGCTCCAGGACTCTCCCACCAACCTGATGGTGATCAACGCGGTCTTCGTCACCGACCGGATCGACCTCGAGACCTTCCGCCAGACCTTCCGCGCTCGCGTGCTCGACGTGGAGGAGGGCCGGCGCTACCCCCGGTTCCGTCGCCGCATCGCCTGGGTCCGCGGGCGCCCGTGGTGGGAGGACGATCCCGAGTTCGATCTCGCCCGCCACATCGTGCCGGCAGCCGAGCCGGTCCACTCCACGGCCGCGCTGCAGGACTACGTGGGCCGGCAGGCCGGCACCCCGCTCCCCGCCGACCGGCCCCAGTGGCAGATCCAGGTGATGGAGGAGTTCGAGGACCACGGCACGGCGTTTCTCGTTCGCATCCACCATTGCATGGGCGACGGGATCTCGCTGGTACCGATCATCTTCGAGCTCATGGACCAGGCCGAGCCGGGGAGCGCGGGCCACCTCCGGCCGGCGGCGGGCGCGCCCCAGGCGCGGAGCGCCTGGCAGGCCCTGGGTCTCGCGCTCCGGATCCCCCTCGCAGCGCCGGCGATCCTGGCCCAGCGCATGCTGTGGCCCCGGGACCGCCACGCGCTCCACGGGCCGCGGGTGTCAGGCACCAAGCGGGTGGCCTGGACCCGGCCGCTCGAACTTCAGCTGGTGAAGGAGGTCAAGAACCGGCTCGGGGCCACCGTGAACGACGTCCTCATGGCATCGGTGAGCGGAGCCTTCAGCCGCTACCTCCAGGCGAAGGCCGGTGCCACCGTGGCCAAGATCCGGGTCTCGATGCCGGTGAACGTCCGGCCACCGAACGAGCCGCTCCGCATGGGCAACCGGTTCGCCGCGGTACCGCTCGAGCTCCCGGCCGGCATTCACGAGGTGCGCCGGCGGGTGCTCGCCGTGAAACAGCGGATGGACGCCCTCAAACAGTCGGTCGAGCCGATCGTGGTGTACGGGATCGTGAACGTCCTGCTCAAGACCCTACCCCAAGGCGCGAGCCGCGGCCTCATTGACTTCCTCGCCAACAAGTGCACCGCGGTGGTCACCAACGTCCCGGGACCGCAACGCCCGCTCCTGCTGGCGGGCCGGCGGGTCCGGAGTCTCATCTTCTGGGTGCCGCAGCGCGCCGACATCGGGCTCGGCATCTCCATGATGAGCTTCTCGGGCCGGGTGCAGATCGGTGTCCTGGCGGACGCCCGCCTGGTGCCCGAGCCGGGGGAGCTGGTCCAGGCCTTCGAGGAGGAGTTCGAGGAACTGAGGCGGGTCTAGTTGGCGAACGGCCGGTGGCGAGCGGACGCCGGGGCCGAAAACCCGCTCCCCCCGTTTCGCTGCCCGCGGTCGCGGGCCTACCGTTCCCCGCCCATCACCAGCTCCAGCTCGTCCAGGGCGGCATCCAGCCGCCCCAGGACCCGCGCCCGGGGGCCCGGCTCGCCCTCCAGTCCGACACCCCTCCAGAGGGTGCGCCGTTCGTCTCGAAGCACCTCGGTACGAAGCCTGAGCCCGTGGCGCCGGAGCACCGGCGCCAGCTCGTGCCGCCGGCGCCAGAGGTCGCGGCGGGTGGCGCGGTAGGCCAGTTCCACCACCCGCCGGCGCGCCGAAAAGCTGAAGATGCTGGTGAAGAACATGCCGTAATCCTGCCTCCCGGGCTCGAAGAGCAGCACGTCCGAGCCGGGAAACTGGCTCCGGTAGCGCGCCATGCCCACCACCATCCGGCTGTGGATCAGGGTCCGGAACGTTTGCGAGAGGATCGCGGGCAGGCCGCGCCGCACCAGCACACCCTTCCTGAGGAGACCCGCTCGCACCCCGGCGGTCACGTCCACCGGTACCAGCGGGTTCACGCACAGCACGAGCGCCGCGCCCTCCTCCAGCGCCGCCGAGGCGTGCACCGTGCGGAGCAGGACGCCGTCCACGCAGAGCCGACCCTCGACCTCCACCGGCGGATAGAAGCCGGGCACCGCCGTGCTGGCCTGGACCGCGGTCGAGATGGGGATGTGGTCCCATCCCGGCGCTCCGAACCGGATGGCGCTGCCGGCTTCGAGGTCGGCCGCGATGACGTACAGCCGTTGCCGGAGCTTGCGAAAGTCGTCGGTCCTCCCCCGGATGGAAAAGCTGCGCCGGAGGTAGCGCCGGATGGGCTCGTTATCGAAGAAGCCGACCGGCAGGGCCCGGGCGAGCCGGGTGAGGGACTCGACCAGGGACTGATCCTGCGGCGCGCTGGTGAACCGCCGCAGGGCGTCGGCCAGGAGCGCGGGAAGCATGACGCTCCGCCGGGCCCACTCGCGGTAGGCAGGCGTGAAGAAATGGGCCGGCACGAAGGGCTGCTCGCCCGGCTCGAGCGTGAAGAGCGCTCGCACCAGCTGGCGCGGGGTGATCCCGTTGGCCAGGGACGCCGCGATGAACGCCCCGGCGCTCACCCCGACGTAGACGTCGCAGCCGTTGAGGTCGAGACCTTCGATGCCCTCTTCCAGGGCCCGGAGCGCGCCCACTTCCGGCGCCCTCCGGGCCCCCGCCCGCCAGGGCCAGGCCCACCCCGCGGGCGGGGCGGGGGGGCCGCCGAGTCATTCCGAGGCCCCTCGAGACCCGGAGCGATCCCGGCGGCCAGGCGCGTCCATGGGCCTACTCGGTTGCGGCCGGCGCTGCGGCAGGCCGCCGCGCCTTGCGGGCGGCGCGCTTCTGTACCACTCGAGTGAGCTCCTCGACTCGCCGGGTGAGGAGCTGGATCTCCTTCCGGGTCGGCACGCCGAGCTTGCTGATCGCGGTGTCCATTCCCTCCTCGATCGGCCGGGTCACCCGGGCGAACGCCGAGCGCGCCGCGCTCCGCGCGTCACCCTGGAGCCGTTCGGCCCGGCTCAGGACCCGCTCCAGCCGGCTCTTGTTGAGCTTTTCCATGGTCTCGCCCTTCTTGACCAGGCTCTTGAAGAGCTTGCCGCCTTCCTCGCCCGCCATCGCGAAGGCCCCGAGCCCCGCGAGCCAGATCTGCTGCGCCGACTGCCGCAGCACCGGAAGCCCTGCGCCCCGCTTCTGCTTTCTCTTCGCCGCCATCGGTCCCTCCTGGTGTGATCGCCCGCGCGATCGGTGTGAATCTGCCGGCTGCGCTCCCTCAGCGCTTCCGGCCGCTGCCCCTCCCCGGGGCACCTGACTTGCGCGGCCTCGGACCGGCCGCGGTCTTGCCGTCCCGCTTTCCCTCCAGCGCTGCCAGCGAGCGCTCCAGTTCCTCCAGCCGGGCCCGGAGCGCGGCCAGCTCCTCGCTCGCCGCTCCGGCCGGTGCCAGCCGACTCATCGAAGCCCGCACCAGCCGGTTGACCCCGTGCTGCAGCTGCTCCACCCCGCTGGAGAGGGCCCGTTCGCCCTTGCGGATCATGTCGTGCAGCATCCGGGTGGAAAGGAACGATGCGCCCCGCCGGTGCTCCTCGTAGATCACCTGGGCGAGGGTCTGAGCGGTCACGTCCTCGCCGCTGGCGCTGTCCACCACCCGGATCTCCTGGCCCCGCCGCACCCAAGCCGCGATCTCGTCCAGCGAGACGTAGCGGCTTTCCTCGGTATCGTACAGCTTGCGGCTGCCCCCGCCGTACCGCTTGATGAGACGCACCATGACCTGGCTCCCCGAGCACGCCCCCGAAGATACCGCAGTGCGGCAAAAAGTCAAGCCCCCATGGCGCAGGGGGGCCTGCCCCCGGGGGGCCCCCCCCCCCCCCCGCGCCC
>JBBIMQ010000023.1:0-14918 GCA_037444345.1 Gemmatimonadota bacterium
CGATCCCCTCGCGGGCGCTGACTCCCACGGGGGTGGGCGTGGTGCCTCCCAGCGGGATCTTGGTCGCCGCCCCCGGGTTGTGCACCGGGACCACGCTGAGCGACGCCTCGGTGCTGTTGACGACGAGCAGCACCTCGTCGGGGGGAGGCAGAGGGGCCGAGGTTTCGGCACAAGCCAGTCCTGTCAGGCTGGCAACGACAACGAACCAGTGCATGCGTGTCATGGGACTCGGATGGTGAGGGTGAATGCGACCCGGCGCCCCGGCGCCGGGAACCCGGCAATGAAGGACGGACGGCGGTCCGTCGCATCGTAGAGGTCAATCCGCGTCGTCAGGGGGGCGGCCACCCGGAGCTCGACCCCGAGATCGAGCAAGGCAAAGGCCGGCAGGGGGTTGAGTCCGGAGTTGTTGGGGTAACGGGATCCGATATAGTGCCAGCGGACGCTGGCGCTCCACCGATCTTGCCGCCACTCGCCAGCGGCTTCGGCGGTGTAGCGCGGGCGATAGAGCACTTGCGCCCCGCCCGGGCGGTCGTGGGTGACGGCGCTCAGCGCGGCACTCCCGCGGAGGGTCAGGCCGGCCAGGGGCTGCAGCGTGAGCGACACCTCGCCGCCCCTGCGGCGCACGTCGAAGTTGCGCGGGGTCCAGACGAAACCGAACCCGGGACTGAGCCCCCAGAGCACCAGATCCTTGACCCGGCCATCGAACGCGCGCAGGGTGGCGCTGGCTGGCACGCCGGCCGCGGTTCCCCCAACCCGGAGTCCGGCTTCCACTTCCCAGATCACCCGCTCGGGCCGGAGGTCGGGGTTCACCCGGACGCCGTTGCCGCCCCGAAAGAGGAGATCGGCCAGCACCGGAGCGGTGACACCGTTGCCGGCGCCGAGCGTGAGCTCGGCAGCTCCGAGATCGGCGGCCGCGTCCAGCCGCAGGCTCGCGACCGGCCGGTCGAGGCCGTCCCACCAGTCCAGCCGGGCGGCGGGGGCGAGGCCGAGCCAGCGGCCGGCCTCGAGATCCCCGCTCAGGCGGAAGGCGCCGCGGGAGAAATCCGCGCCGGGTTGCACGCCGTCGCCGTGGAAGCGGTCGTGCCTGGCAAACAGGGCCGCGGTCCACCGGCCGAAGGAGCCATTGATCGGCCGGGCCAGCTCGAGGCTCGCCCCGAGGCCGCCGGTTGCGGCGTCGTAGGCCGCTCCCACCGGCGGCGCGGGGTCGCGGAACCGGGTGGCCAGCGCCTCGAACGAGGCGGCCAACTGCCAGGCGCCGCGGGTTCGCCCTCCCACGAGCAGCGACCAGTCCGACGCGCTGGCATTCGGCGTGGGATTGGTCACCGGCCCCGGGATCCCGCGCTGCGACAGGCTGCCTCGGACCGTGAGCTCGAGCGGGCCCTGGTAGCGGCCCGCGAGGCTCCAGATCGTGCCGCCGGCGTTGGTCCGGCGACCGGTGCCGCCGCCTCGCACCGCGGGAACATCGTAGGGGTAGCGGTCGGGCAACTCATCGCGCAGGACGGTGGCGGCCCAGGCTCCTCCTCCCGCGGACAGCGTCCCACCCTGGACGCCCTGGGTGGTGCTCCAGAGCGAGACCTCGGGCCGGAGCCGGGTCGCGAGCTCGATCCGGAGCACGCCCGCCACCGCGCGCGCGCCGTGTCGCGCGGCCTGTTGCCCCGGTTCGAGGACGACGCGGGCCACGCTTCCCGTAGGCACCCGGCGGAGGTCGGCCCGGCCAGTGTAGGGATCGTTGAGGGGAAACCCGTCCACCAGCACCAGCACTTCGTCCGGCGCGCTCCCCCGCACCGTGGGCGCGGCCTCGCCGGAGGCGCCCCGCCGGATGGCGATGCCCTCCCAGCCGTCGAGCGCCGTCGCCAGATCGCGCCCCCGCGCCAGGAGGGCTCTGCGATCGAGGACGAACCGGTCCTGGTCACCGGCCACGGCGAGGGTGTCGAGCACGACCGCGAGGGGCTCCAGGCGGAGGTCGAGCCCGAGACTTTGTCCAGGCAGGAGGTCCACCTCGAGGCTCAGAGGACGATACCCGATCCGCCGCACTGTGACGGTCCACCGCCCGGGCTCCAGCGTCCCCAGGCTGAACCGCCCGTCCTCGCTCGTCCGTGCCAGCGTGCCGGAGGCGCGCACTTCTGCCTCAACAACCGGCTTGCCGGACTCGGCGTCCCGGACGGTGCCGCGCAGGGTGGACGGCGCCTGCCCCTGCAGCGCCTGGGACCAGCCCAGGAGGCACCACAGCCCGAGCGCCGCACGCGCCCTCATGAGGCCAGTCCTCCTCCGTCGCGTTCCCGGAGCGGGATCACCTGCGGCGCACCGTCGGCGCAGCGGCTCACGCCGAGGGGCCAGTGGAACACCTGCACCAGGCGCTCGGGCTGGAGCACTTCGGCGGGCGGGCCCGCCGCCGCCACCCTGCCCTGGTGGAGCAGCAGGAGGCGCTCCGCGAAACGGGCGGCGAGGTTCAACTGGTGGGTGATCACCAGGGTCGCGATCCCTTGTTCCGCCAGGCGGCGGATCAATTCGAACACCTCCATCTCGTGTCGCACGTCGAGCGAGGCGGTGGGCTCGTCGAGGAGCAAGGCCCGGGGTTCCTGGGCCAGTGCCCGTGCGATCCGCACCCGTTGCCATTCGCCCCCGGAGAGGGTGTCGGTGCGCCGTTCCGCCAGGTCCATCACGTCGCACCGTTCCATGGCCGCCCGGATCGCGCGGCGGTCCGCCTCGCGCTCCGTCTCCAGAGGTCCGAGCCAGGCATAGCGGCCGAGCGCCACGGTCTCCCGCACCCGCAGGGAGTAGAGATGATGCTCGCGCTGGGGGACCACGCCCACGACTCGGGCCAGCTCTCGGGGGCGCCAGGCCTCGAGCGGCCGCCCGTCCAGCTCGACTCGGCCGCGCTCCAGCGGCGCGGTGCCGAGGAGGGCCCGGAGCAGGGTGGTCTTGCCGCTACCGTTCGGCCCGACCACGGCCAGGAGCTCGCCGGGGGCCAGGGTCAGGTCCACTTCCGCCAGCGCCGGCCGCGCCAGGCCGCGATACCGCACGGTCAGGCCATCGCCCCGGAGGATCATGCCAGGGTCCTCCGGAGAAGCAGGGCGAAGAGCGGGACCCCGATCAGCGCCGTGACCACCCCGACGGGAAGCTCGAGGGGGCGCGCCACGCTCCGCGCCACGGCGTCGGCCAGCACCAGGAACCCACCGCCCAGGACAAAGGCGGCTGGGAGCAGGGTCAGATGCAGGGGGCCCCAGAGCCGGCGTACCGCATGGGGCACGATCAATCCCACGAAGCCGATCATGCCGCAGGTCGCCACCGCGGCGGCGGTCAGCAGGCCGGTCGTGAGGTACACTTCGCGCCGGGCCCGCTCGGGATCCACGCCGAGATGGCGGGCCGGCTCGTCGCCCAAGGCGAGGAGGTCGAGTGACCGGCTCCGGAGGAAGAGCAGAGCGAGCGGGAGCACGGCGTAGGTCGCAAACAGCGTCGTGGCGGGCCAGGACGCGCTCTCCAGACCGCCCAGGAGCCAGGTGTAGGCGTTCTTGAGCCGGGCCGCGTCGGCCAAGACGAGGACGGCCATCACCAGGGCGCCGGTGAACGCGCTCAGGACCACGCCGGCGAGGACCAGTGCCTGGGGGTCGAGCCGCCGGCCCTCGATCAAGCTGAGGCGGTAGACCAGGGCGAGCACCAGCATGGTCCCGGCGAAGGCGGCGAGCGGCACGCTCCAGGTCCCCGAGAGGCCCAGCGCGATGGCGGTCACCGCACCCAGAGCGGCGCCGCCTGACAGTCCGCGGAGATACGGTTCGGCGAGGGGGGTTCGGATCAGGGCCTGGAGGGCGGCGCCGGAGACCGCCAGGCTGCCGCCCACCAGGAAACCGAGCACCACCCGGGGTAGCCGGAGGTCGCGGACCAGGACGGCGGCACGAGGGTCGGTCCCGAGGAGGCCCCGCCACACGTCAGGCAGTGGGAGGGGCACCGCCCCGGCGCCGATCCCGGCGGCGCCGGCCACCGCTGCTGCCAGGCCCAGGCCAAGCCAGCGTCCGGCCCTCACCGGAGCACCTCGGTCAGGCGGGTGTGGAGCTCCCGGATCGCCTCGGGCGCGCGGGGGCTGGGGCGGCTGAAGCTCGAGCCGGTGGCCCGGAGCAGGCGGTGTTCCCGGACGGCGCGGACCGCCTGCCATTCGGGCCGCCTCACGAATCCGGGCTCGCCTTCGGTCGAGACCAGGATGGCGTCCGGATCGCGGGACGCGATCGTCTCGATGCTCACCGTGGCCGAGGGGGCCGGCAGGTCGTGAAAGAGATTACGACCGCCCGCTCGCTCCACGACCTCGCTCAGGAAACTCCCCGCCCCGATGGTCATCGGGGGCTGGTCCCAGGCCAGGATGAGGACCGTGGGGCGCCGGGCGGGCGGAGGCTGGGTGGCGGACGCCAGGCTGGCGGTGAACGCAGTGGCCAGGGAGTCTGCCTCGCGGCGGTGTCCCGTGAGATCGCCCAGGGCGCGGGCCACGCGGGGCACGTCGGCAAGCCGGTCCACGGCGTACTGGACGGCGGGAATTCCTAGGGCCCGCAGCCGGGCCACGGCCTCGGCGTTCTGGGCCGAGCGGTAGAGGACTACCAGATCGGGGCGGGCCGCCGCCACCGCCTCGAGGTTGGGGCGGAGGCCGTCGCCCAGGTCGGGCACCAGTCGGGCGGCGCCGGGGAAATCGCACCAGTGGGTACGCCCGACGACCGCGTCGCCAGCGCCGATCGCGAAGAGGAGCTCGGTGGTGGCGGGCACCAGCGAAACCACCCGGCTGGCGGGCCGGGCCAGGCGCACCGTATCGCCGGCGTCATCGCGGGCGACAAGGGGCCCCTGGCCGGCGCGCGCGGGCGCGCAGGCGGCCAGGATGCCGAGGATGAAGGCGGCAGCTCGACGTGTACTCAAGCCGACCGCCCATCCCCGGGGTACCGAAGATGGGCGGACAGCGGCCGAGTGCGGCGGGCCTGTGTCGCCACCGTTCCCTCCCCCGAGGGTCTTGGTGGTGGCACGAGCCGAGAGGTCTCCTGGCTTCGGGCCTCCGCTCGCCTTCCCGGTTTCCCAGTGGCGCAGTGAGCGGAGCTGGACCAGCTACCCGTGACAGTGGCGGGGCCGCGCCGGATTCGCACCGGCTTCCGAGCATCCCGGCTCGCGACGAATTGTGAACCTGGGCGGAGAAGCTAGGACCTTTTGGGTCTGGCCGCAAGGTGGGCCTCGAGCCGAGCCTTGAGCAGGGCCCGTTCGCGCTGATAGCGCCGCCACTCTTCCGGCGGGGTTTCGTGCTCCCGGCCGAGATAGCGGGTGTCGAGGGCCGCGATGCGGAGCACCAGGGCGTTGGCCGTCTCCCCGGCCGGCGAGGTTGCCGGGTGGCGCCGGAGCAGCACCAGCCCGGCGCCGCCGAGCGCGAGCACCACGGCGGTGACGAGCAGGGGCAGCAGCCAGGCCGGCTGCCCGCGAGTGGCGAAGCTGATCTCGACCCGCTTGCCGGGGCCTACCGGGCCGGCCCACTGGCGAAAGGTTCGCCCTTCGATGGTCTGGGTGTCGCGCAGTGCGATGTCGCCCCCCCGGGCCGCGGCGGCTGCCTCCTCCAACAAGACGTCGAAGGCGGCGACCGAGTCGGCCACGGGAATCGCCACCCGGCGCGCGGTCCGCGGGAGGACATAGGTGTACACCGCCTGCTTGAATCCCGGCGCGACCGGCCCGAAGACGAGCACGCTGTCATGCCGGGCGACCACGACCTCGGGCGAGAAATCGCCGGTGCCGGGACGAAACGACACCGCTCCCCGGGGGAGCCGGGCCGCCCAGGTGGGCTCGCTGGTGTCCCGGGCGACCCGGGTCCGCTCCCCTCGGTTCACCAGGGTGACGATTTCGAGCACGGCGCGAGAGCCGTCCGGCCCCGGCCGGCTCACCACCACGTGGCGGGCGTCGGTCGCCACCGGCTGGGTGGTGGAGGTGTCCCAGAGCACGATGCGGAGCGTGGTGTCGGGCCGCACCGCATCGCCGGGCACCGCGGCGGAGAAGTACTCGATGCCCGAGCGGGGCGCGCTCATCAGGTAAATGGCCGCGGTGTCGGCCTGGAGCCGGAAGCGGAACTCCCCGGCCGGGCCGGTCCAGGTCGAGTCGAGCGGGCCCTGGCGGTCGGAGGCGATGCGGTGGAGGGTGACGCGGGCACCGAGGCGCCGCGCCGGACGAGGAGCACCCGCCCGCTCACGGTGGCGGCGCGCTGGGCCACGAGGGATCCCAGGTCCCCCAGGACGGCAAGGGCGGTCAGCGCCGCCGCGCGACCGCCCCGTCGCATCGCTCCGCCTGGCACGACCGGCGAATCACGGATTGAACTTCCCGAAGTCCTCGGGGTCCATGTCCTCCAGATAGGCACGGAGCTTGTCGGCGTCCAGCCCGCTCCCCGAGGGCGGCTCCCCGGTTTCCACGGCCCCCTGCTCCAGGAGGGACGGGTCGGTGAAGATCGGCGCGTTGACCCGCAGGGCCAGGGCGATGCTGTCGGAGGGCCGAGCGTCGAGCTGGAAGACGTGGTCCTCGCGGGCCAGCCACAGCTCCGCGTAATAGGTCTTGTCCTTGAGGGCGGAGATCAGGATGCGCCGGACGGTGGCACCGAGACCCAGAATGACCTGCTTCAGCAGGTCGTGGGTCATGGGGCGGGGCGGCTTGAGCCCCTGCATCTCCATGGCGATCGCGCTCGCTTCGGCGGGCCCGATCCAGATGGGGAGCACCCGGTCCCCTTCCTTTTCCCGCAGGATGACAACAGGGGAGTTGGTGTTCCGGTCGAGGCCCAGGTGGGCCACAGTGACTTCAATCATCGCACCGCGTCCAGCAGGTCGCGCACCCGATCGGTGCGCTCCCAGGAGAAATAGTGACGGTCGCCGCGGGTGTACGGCTTGCGCCCGAAGTGACCGTAGGCCGCCGTGGGCTGGTAGATGGGGGTCTTGAGGTGGAGGGCCTCGATGATCCCCCGGGGCGTCAAGTCGAACACCTCCCGCACCGCCCGCTCCAACCTGTCTTCGGGGACGACGGCGGTCCCGAAGGTTTGCACCATGACGGACACCGGTTCGGCGACGCCGATGGCATAGGCCACCTGGACTTCGCAGCGGCGGGCCAGCCCGGCCTTCACGATGTTCTTGGCCACCCACCGCATGGCGTAGGCGCCCGAGCGGTCCACCTTGGAGGGGTCCTTGCCACTGAACGCCCCGCCGCCGTGGCGCGCCATCCCGCCGTAGGTGTCCACAATGATCTTGCGGCCGGTCAGCCCGGCGTCGCCATGGGGCCCGCCGATGACGAACCGGCCGGTGGGATTAATGAAAAGGGTGGTCTTGCTCGTGTCGAGTCCGCTCTCCTCGAGGACGGGGCGGATCACGACCTCGGTGACGGCATCGCGGAGCAGACTTCCCTTGTGCAACGGGCGGCCTTGCCAGGTCTCCTCGTGCTGGGTGGAGACCACCACGGTGCGCACCGCGACGGGCCGATCGCCTTCGTACTCCACCGAGACCTGGCTCTTGCCGTCCGGCCGGAGCCAGGGCAAGTGCTTGACCTTGTCCCCTCCCCGGCGAGCGGCGGCGAGCCGCTGCACCAGGCGGTGCGCCAGCATGATCGGCATGGGCATGAGCTCGGGGGTTTCGTCGGTGGCGTAGCCGAACATCATCCCCTGGTCGCCGGCGCCCTGTTTCCTCCGGTCCACCCCCAGCGCGATGTCGGCGGACTGCCGGTCAATCGTGGTGAGTACGGCGCAGGTGCGCGCGTCAATGCCGTGCGCCGCGTTCACGTACCCCACCTGCTCGACCGTGCGGCGCACGACATCCGGGATGTGGACCGTGGCGCAGGTGGTGATCTCGCCCGCCACCAGGGCCATGCCCGTCGTCACGAGGGTTTCACAGGCCACCCGGGCGTCGGGATCGTGCTCCAGAATGGCATCCAGCACCCCGTCGGAGATCTGGTCTGCCAGCTTGTCGGGGTGGCCCTCAGTGACGGACTCGGAGGTGAATACGTGGCGGTGGGCTCTGGCCATGTCGGAGCGCGAGTGAGGGTCGAATCAGGCCCGCAAGGTAGTCTTGGAGCTACGGCTGGGCAACGCCGCGGCGAGGTCGAGCAGCCGGGCGTCCACGTGGGCGGTCACCGCGGCCCGCAGCGCTTCCGTGGCGTCGGCGGCCCGGCTGGCCGTCAGGGCGTCGCTCGCCGCCCGCTCGGCCACCGCGCAGGGAATCATCCGCACCACCCACTTGACGAGGGGGAGCGCCGGCGGGGCCACGCTCAGGGTCCGGTACCCGAGCCCCATCAGGAGCACCACGGAGAGGGGATCGGAGGCCATCTCCCCGCAGACGCTGACCGGGATCGCGGCCTTGCGGCCGGCCTCGAGAATCGCCTTGAGCTGGCGGAGCACGGCCGGGTGGTGGGGGGTGAAGCGGTCGGCGAGGCGGGCGTTCCCGCGGTCCACCGCGAGGGTGTACTGCACCAGATCGTTGGTCCCCACGCTAAAGAAGGCGCAGTGGGGCGCCAGGTCGTCGGCGATGAGGGCGGCGGCCGGGGTCTCGATCATGACGCCCACCGGCACCGAGGCGGCGGCGCGCACGCCCTCGCGCCCGAGGGCAAGCGCCTCCTCCAAGAGGAGCTCGCGGGCCTCGAGCACTTCCTCGAGCCGGGTCACCAGCGGCAGCATGACCTCGAGGCGCCGGTCGGCCGCCGCCCGGAGAATCGCGCGGAGCTGGGGCCGGAAGATCTCGGGGTGGTCGAGGCAGACGCGGATCGAGCGCCACCCCAGGAAGGGGTTGGCCTCGGGCGGGGCGCGAAAAGCAGCCGGGAACTTGTCGCCCCCCAAGTCGAAGGTGCGGACCACGACGGGGTAGTTGGGAAAGGCGTCGCTCACGCGGCGGAAGTACTCCATCTGCTCCTCTTCGGTGGGGAGCGCCGCGCGCCCGGTCACCAGGAACTCGGTGCGGAGGAGCCCCACGCCCTGGGCCCCCTGCTGAGCCGCGGGAATGATCTCATCCGGCAGATCCACGTTGCCCATGAGGACGAGCTGCACTCCGTCGGGCGTGATGGGGGCCTGGGTGATGGCGGCTTCGAGTTCCAGCTCGAGCCGGCGCCGCCGCACCTCGAGCGCCTTGGCCCGCTCGAGCTCGGCCCGGGTGGGATCGAGGATGACGGTGCCGGCCTGGCCGTCCAGCAACAGGACGGTGCCGGACCTGATCCGCTCCAGCGCGCCGGAGACACCCATGACGGCGGGAATGCCGAGGCTGTGCGCGAGGATCGCGGCGTGGGAGGTGCGGGTCCCCTCCTCGCTCACGAGCCCCACCACCCGGTCGCGGTCGAGCTGGATGGTGAGGCCGGGGGAGAGCTCGCGCGCCACCACGATCACGCGTTGATCCCCCCCCAGATCGCCGAGCTCGTCGTCGTCCCGGCCCAGGAGCTGGCGCAGCATCCGATTGTGCACGGCGGAGAGGTCGGTCAGCCGGTCGCGCAACAAGGCGTTGCCGGAGCCGGCCCAGAGGTTGCGCACCTCCAGCGCCTTGAACTCGTAGGCGGTCTCGGCGCTGAGGAGGTTCTGGCGAATGAGCTGCTCTACCTCGCGCAGAAACTGCTCGTCCTGGACCATGAGGATCTGGGCATCGAAGATGTGCGACTCCTCCTGCCCCGCCCGCTCCCGGGCCTTCTCCCGGAGCAGGCTCAGCGCCTGGGCCACCTCGGCCGCCGCGCGGCGAAGCCGTGCCAGCTCGGCTTCCACCTCCCCGGGTCCGATCGCGCGGTTGGGCACGTCAGGCACGTCGAGGCGCACGATCTGGGCCGTGCCGAACGCGATCCCGGGCGAGACCCCGATCCCCTTGAGCAGGCGCTCGCCGCTCATGCCTCGCCGAACCCTTCCGCCACGAGCTGGCTCAGCGCCTGTACGGCCTGCTCCTCGTCCGGCCCGCTGGCCCGCAGGGTGATGGTGCTGCCACATTCGGCGGCCAGCATCATCACCCCCATGATGCTCTTGCCGTTCACCGCCATGCCGTCCTTTTCGATCTCGATTTCGGCCTGGAAGCCGCTCGCCAGCTTCACCAGCTGGGCCGCGGGCCGCGCGTGGAGGCCGAGGGCATTGACGATCTTGGCCTGGCGCTCCGTCATGGGACCACCCGGGAGGCCACCGCCGCGAGGACCAGCATCCCCAGCGCCAACCGAAGCGTAGGCAGACGGGCGCTCCATCGCCATCCACTCAGGAGGCCGAGCAGCATCGCCCCGAGGCCGAAGGCCACCTCGAGCGGGCGGCTCGAGGCGAGCAGCCACTGGCCGGCGAGCGGCAGGGCGAGCCCCACGAGCAAGCCGGCGGCCGATCCGGCCGGTCCCACCAGGCGCGGGATCCAGGAGCCGCTCATGGCAGCGGCCACCCGGATCCCGCTGGCGAGCCCGACGCGCAGGCCCCAGATCCCGGTCCCGATCCGGAGGAGGTTGTGCCCCACCAGCACGGCGGCCAGCACAGGGAACGGATGACCCGCCACCGCACCGAGGATGGCGATCGCCATGGCGGCCGGGACCACCCCGGCCCAGAACAACTGATCGCCGAGGGCACCGAGGGGGCTGCAGAGGGCCGCCCGCAGCCGGGCGATCTGCTCGCCCGGTACCCGGTCGTACTCCGCCCGCACCAGAGCACCGAGCGCGACGCCGGCCAGGTAAGGATGGGAGTTGAAGTACTCGCCAGCGCGGACGCTGGCCTCGGCGTGGCGGACGGGATCGCTTGCCTTCAGGTCTTCGAGCATGGGTTGAGCCGCGTACCCGAGGCCGATGCCCGTCATTCGTTCGTAGTTCCAGGCCCCCTGGACGGCGAGGAGCCGGAAGAACGCCCGCACGACTCCGGTCATCGCAGCGTCACCACCAGCATGCCGAGCAGCACCCCGGTCACGAGCCAGCGGAGCCGGGGGCCACGCCCGGCGCTCCGGATGGCGCCGCCTGCGGCCGCGGCGAGTCCGGCCCCCACGGCCACGGCGGTGACCAGGCCGGGATGCGGCCCGAGGGGCACCAGATCCCTGGCCGTCACGGCCGCCCCCAGCCCGAGGAGGGTGAGGGCCAGGGACCGCGCCAGGTCCCGCCAGATGCCTTGCCACTGCAGCGCGGCGAGGGTCCTGGGGTTTCCGGCGGCGAGACCGGCGGCATGGCGCCGCAGGGAGCGGCTGTTGGCGTTGCGAAGCCAGACCAGGGTCCAGCCGCCCAGGGCCGCGAGCCCCAGGGCCAGGATCACAGCGTAGCCCAGGGCCGGGGGCCAGGGCCGGTGGGCGAGGAAGGCGACCGCGGCCACGGCGGGCGGGCCGTAGTCGGGATAGCGAGCGGCGCCCACGGGGAGGACGTCCAGCGCGAAAAGTTCGAGCGCCACGCCGAGCACGACGCCAGCCGGTGGGTCGCCGGCGATGAGACCGGCCACGGCGGCGGCTACCAGGGGCCGCGAGAGCAGCCCCTGCGGGAAGGTGACGAGATCCATGCCCACCACGGTCCCCCAAAGGGCGAGCGCCAGTGCCGTGTCCAGTGTCATGTCAGGCAAGCTCCCTGAGCGGCACGGGGGCCGTGGTGGGCAGGTCCTGGGCCGTCACCTCGGCGCCGCAGCCCTGGAGCAGGCGGTACTCCTCGTCGCTCAGGTAGACATAGGGGAGCCGGGCCGTGCGGCCGGGTTTGTGATGCACCCCGCCGAGATTGATCCGGGTGACCTCGGGAGCGGCCCGGCGGAGCGCCACCATGGTGGCCACGTCGGGGGTGAGGACGATGCCGGGCCGGGGGTCCCGCTGCCACTCGGGCAGGCGGCGGGCGGCGCCGGCGACGTCGGTGAAGATCAGCTCGATTTCAGGCGGCACGCCCATGCGGTAGAGATCGCGCTCCCAGTCGCTGACCACCTGGTCGTCCACCAGGACGATGAAGCGGACAGCGAGGGGCTTGCCCCAGCCGATGACGACCTGCCCGTGCACCAGGCGATCGTCCACGCGGTACAGCACGACGGGCATCAGGGGTGCCGGATGGCATCGCTTCCCTTGGTGACGCAGCGGGCCGCGCTCTCCGGCGGCACCAGGGAGCGGTTGTGGACGAAGTCGAGCAGCATCGGGAGGTTCACCCCGGTCACCACCCGCACCTCGGGCGACGCCCGCTCCAGCCGCATCGCCGCGAAGAAGCAGGAGCCGCAGGGCAGGTCCACGAAGAGCACAGCCGGCCCTTCGCCCACCACGCTCCGCAGCCGCTCCTCCAGCTCGGCGGCGCCCAGTCCGTTGTTGCTCACAGCGCGCAACGCCCCGGTCACCCCGCTGATCCGCTCCGCCTCGCGAACCAGCGCCTCGGCCAGGCTGCCGTGCGCGATCACCACCCCGGCCAGCGGCTCACTCATAATCTTCCTGGAGGTATTCCCGGAGCCCCTGACGCTCCCGCATCTTGCGGATCAGGCGCTCGTTGAAGGCGGCCGCCACGTCCACCCCCGAGTACCGCAGCAGGTGCATCATGGCCACCACCTCGCAGATCACGGTGATGTTCTTGCCGGGGTTGAGCGGGATGATGACCTTGGGGAGTTTGACCTCGAGGATCTCCATTTCGAGCTGGTCGAGACCGGTGCGATCGGCGTCCTTGGCCACCTCCCAATCCTGGAGCTCGACGACCACCTCGATGCGCTTCTGCTGCCGGACGGAGCGGATGCCGAACAGGGCGGGGATATCAATCAACCCGACGCCCCGGATCTCCATGTGGTGGGCCGCGAGCTCATGGCCCTGCCCGATCAACACGTCGGTGCCGCGCCGGGTCACCTGCACCACGTCGTCCGCCACCAGCCGGTGCCCCCGCTCCACCAGGTCCAGCACGCACTCGCTCTTGCCGATCCCAGACCGTCCCATGAAGAAGAGTCCCACCCCGTAGACGTCGGCCAACGATCCGTGCAGCGTGGTGCGGGGGGCGAAGGCCTCCTCCACGATCGGCTTGATCCGCCGATAGAACTCCGCCGTCTTGAGCCGGCTGCGGAGCAGCGGCACCCCTCGGACCCGGGCGAGGTCCAGGAGCTCGGAGGGGACCTCCTGGCCCTTGGTGACGAAGACGCAGGGAATCTCGAACTCGAAGAATCGCTCCAGCCGGGCCCGCCGCTCCTCCGGAGCGAGCGCATTGAGGTAGCTGATCTCGGTCTCCCCGAAGACATGGAGGCGCCGGGGCATGAAGCGATTGGTGTACCCGGCCAGCGCCAGGCCGGGGCTGGCCGCCTCCGGATCGGGAATCGGGCGGTCCAGGCCCAATTCGCCGGTCAGGGGCTCGAGCTGGAGGGGATCGCCCCGGCGGGCCAGCAGGTCGCGCAGGGTGAGCGGGCGAATCACGCCAGTTCCCGTGCTCCGCGGCGCCTCGAGGCCGGATCCTCGCGTTCCAGCTGGCGCCGCATCTTGTCCACCGCGCGATCCAGGGCGGAGCGGTGGTCCCTGTCCTGGCCGGTCGCCACCAGCACGTCGCTGCGGCCACTCTTGAGACGGATCTCGGCCGTGGCGACCTGCGGTCCCACGTCGAAGACCACCGCCGCCTCTACGGGTCGCCTGACAAGCGACCCCAGGCGCTCCAGCACCTGACGGGTGCGCTCCCGCAGCTCCTCCGAGATCTCGCAATGCCGGGCGGTGATGGAGAGGTTCATCAGGGGTTCCTCCACGCTGAAGGTCATACGCGCCACGACTAAGCTAACTGGCCCGCGCCGGACCGGGCGGCGGCGACCTCGGTCTCGATCCAGCGCCAGGTCTCCCGGGCGGCCCGTTCCCAGGTGAGCCCCTCGGCGAAGCGCCGGGCCTGCCGGCCCAGGCGCTCCACCAGGGCGGGATTCCCGGCCAGCGCCAGCCTCCGGGCAGCCCGCGTCGCGACGTCGCCGTGGGGACAGAGAAACCCGGTCTCCCCGTGCCGGACGGAGTCGCGGAGGCCGGGACTGTCGGAGGCGATCGAAGGCGTCCCGCAGGCCGCCGCTTCCACGTTGGTGATCCCCCACCCTTCCTTCGGCGAAGGGAACAGGTTCGCCCAGGCGGTGCGGAGCAGCTCGAGTTTCCGCTCCTCTGACACGAACCCGTGAAACCGCACGGCATCTTTCACGCCGAGGCGCCGGGCCAGGGCCTCGAGCCGGGGCCGGTCATCGCCGGACCCGGCGATGTCCAGCACCAGGTCCGCCCGCCGGGCCCGGGCCCGGGCCAGGGCCCGAATGGCGTATTCTATCCCCTTATACCGCCGAAGTCTGCCCACATACAAGAAGGAAGGGATGGGGGTCCGGCGCCGAGCTGGATCGGGGCAGAAATGCCGGCTGTCCACCCCGGGGTAGATGACGGTGATGCGCTCGGGCGGCACTCCGCGCGCGACCAGGTCGTCGCGGGTACTGTCGCTGATGGCGTGGAACGCGGCCCGGCGGTAAGCCCGGGGGATGGGTCGCTCCAAGAGCCAGACCAGGGCCGCCACCGGCGGACTCGCCTCGAGGAACGCGGTGCTGCCGAAGAGGTGGGGCACGATGACGCCCAGCGGACCGGCGAACACCCCGGCGGTGAAGAGGGGCACCTTGTTGATATCCTCGATCAGGACGTCGGGCCGCTCGCGCAGGACGGCGCGGCGAGTCGCCGCCCGGCCGAGCAGCGCGAACGAGTGGCGCCCGCCATGGCGCTCGACCGCGATCCCCTCCACCTCCTCGCGGGGTTTCGCTCCTGGCCAGCCGGAACAGACCAGCCGCACCCGGTGCCCCTCGGCCGCGATGCGCTTGAAGATCTCGAAGAGGTGGATCTCCGCGCCGCCCGCGTGCGGGTTGGCGAGATCCTGCCAGTTGACGAGCAGGATGTTCACAGGCGGCCGAGCCCGTGGGCGACCCGGTCCAGCACGCCGTTGACGAACGCCGGCGCCTTGGCTCCACCGAACCAGTGGGCCAGTCGCACCGCCTCGTCAATGACCACCTTGGGTGGCACCTCGCCTTGGAGGAGTTCGTAAAT
>JBBIMQ010000024.1:0-14861 GCA_037444345.1 Gemmatimonadota bacterium
TTGCCCAGTCCCTGCCCGATCTCCCTGAGACCGCCCTCCGGCTTGCGGCCATGTCGGCGGTGAGCGGATACGAGCAGGCGATGGCCGATACGGTCCAGCGCCTGCTCCCCGGGTCGTCTCGCGACCGGGCGGGCAGTGTCGTGCTGGTTCGAGGAGAAGGTGCACCTCGCCGGCTCGCGGCCTGCCCCCTGGACGAGCCGGGATACGTGGTGGGCCGTGTCCGCGACGACGGCTGGCTCACCTTGCGGCGGGTCGGGAACCCGCCCTCCCCGCTCTTCGACCAGCAGCTCGAGGGCCAGCCGGTCACGGTCTTCGGGCGGCGGGGTGCCGTACCCGGCGTGGTAGCCGTGCGGTCGGTTCATCTGGCGCGGGGCCGTCCCGCCGGCTCCGCGGCTCCCTTCACCTTCGACGACGCCTTCCTCGATGTGGGCGCCCGCAACGCTGCGGAGCTTCGCTCGCTCGGCGTGGAGGTGCTCGCCCCGGTGACCCTGGAGAAGCGGCCGCACCGCTATGGCCGGGATCTTCTGGCCGCGCCAGTGGCGGGCCGGCGGACCGCGTGCGCCGCCTTGCTCCGCGCGGCAAGGGCAGCGGGACCGGCGAGCGGGACGATCGTGGTCGCCTTCCTGGTCGAACAGGATTTCACCCGGCGGGGGCTCCTCACCATCTCCCGGACGCTGGGTCCCTTCGAGGCCACCTGGCTGGTTGACGGGGCGTCCGGCCGGGTTCCGGCCGCTGCCGAACTTTGGGGACTCGGGCGCTTCGAGCGGCTCGCGCTTCCGACGCGCTATGGGGGTACCCCGGTGGAGACCGTCTCGCTCGCGGAAGCGGCCGCGCTCGAGCAACGTCTGGTGGCCTATCTGGAAGGGAGCCCATGACCGGCGTGCCGTTCGCGGTTTCCCGGGTTGCCTCGCTGCTGCTTCTCGGGCTCGCGCTCGCCGGCCCCGCCGCGGCTCAGCGCGCGGCGCCCTCCCCGCTGGCCGAAGCGGAGCGCATCCTCGCGGCGCTGGTGGAGAGCTACGGTGTGTCAGGCGCCGAGGGTGAGGTCCGGGAGGTGGTGCGGAGGTGGCTGCCGTCCTGGGCGCGGCCGGTGGAGGACAGCGCTGGCAATCTCTGGGTGCGGGTGGGGCGGGGCGATCCGCTCGTCGTGTTCGTCGCCCACCTGGACGAGATTGGTTTTGCGGTGAGGGCCATCCGGGACGACGGCACGCTCGAGCTGGTCAGCCGGGGTGGGTTCTTCCCGTCCCTCTTCGAAGCGCGCCCCGCGCTGGTGCACACCCGCCGGGGTGCGGTGCCGGGCGTCTTCACGCCGCGGGACAGCGCGGCCGCCACGCGCGAGCCCGGTTCGTTTCGAGTGGACGTGGGGGTATCGAGCCGGCCGGCCGCGGAATCGCTCGGCATCGAGGTCGGGAACACCGTGACCGGGGTCAAGCGCTTCCGGCGGCTCGCCGGCACTCGGGTCACGGGCCGCTCGCTGGACGACCGGGTCGGTTGCGCGGCGCTCGTTCTGGCGCTCCGCTGGCTCTACCCGTCCCGGCTCCGGCACGAGGTGGTGTTCCTGTTCAGTGCGCGGGAGGAGACCGGACTCGAGGGCGCCCGTGCGGCGGCCGAAGCGCTCGGCCTCCGGCCTGCTCGGGCGCACGCGGTGGATACCTTCGTCTCGGCGGACACGCCGGTGGATCCCCAGGCGTACGGGGTTGCCCCGCTCGGCGGAGGTGCGGCCGCCCGCGCGCTGGACAACTCGAGTGCCACGCCTCCCGCGCTGGTGGACTCGCTGGCGGCCCTGGCGCAGGCGGCCGGGATCCCGTGGGTCACCGCCGCCCCGAGGTCCGCCTCGCAGGCGGCCGGGATCCCGTTCCAGCGCGGCACCACGAGCGGGGGGAACGACGCCTCGGCGTTCGCCCCCTACGGGGTGCCCGCGGTGCCGATCGGGTGGCCCCTGCGCTACGCCCACTCCCCGGCCGAGCTCGCGGACTTGCGGGACGTCGTGGCCCTGGCCCGGCTGGTCCGGGTGGTGGCGGAGCGGTGGTAGCGTCGGGGGCGGCCCGGCGCTTTCCTCCCCTTCTCGGGCCCTTGTCAGCGTCCATTGCATACTGCATATTTATCCGCCATGCGCACGGTGACCCTCGCCTTCTCCGGCGGCCTCGACACCTCCTTCTGCGTGCCCCGGCTCGCCGAGCAGGGCTGGGTGGTGCACACGGTGTACGTGAACACCGGCGGCGCCTCGGCCGCCGAGCGCGAGGGCATCCGGCGGCAGGCCCTGGCCGTGGGCGCCGCCCAGCATCACGAAGTGGACGCCCGGCAGGCGGTCTTCGACCGGTTCGTGCGCTTCCTGATCCAGGGCAACGTGCTGCGCGGCGAGGTCTATCCGCTTTCGGTGGCGGCGGAGCGGACCCAGCAGGCCCTCTCGGTGGTCCAGACGGCCCGCGCCGTGGGGGCCGCCGCCGTGGCCCACGGGTCCACTGGGGCGGGCAACGATCAGGTCCGCTTCGAGGTGGCGTTCCGCGTCCTCGCCCCCGATCTGGCGGTGCTCGCCCCGATCCGCGACGAGGGGGTGAGTCGGGATCAGGCGATCCGGTTTCTCGAGGCGCGGGGACTCCCGGTCCCGCCCCGGGCCGGTGCGTTCTCCATCAATCGAGGTCTTTGGGGCACCACCTGGGGCGGGGGATGGACTCACGATCCCTGGGCGGGGCCGCCGGACGAGCTGGTTCGGCCCGCGGCAGGCGCCCCCCCCCCGCGCGAGATCGTCATCGCGTGGGAGAGCGGGGTGCCGGTGGCCCTGGAGGGCGAGCCACTTGCCGGTCCCGCCCTGGTCGAGCGGCTCAACAGTTTTTCCCTCCAGTACGGCTTCGGCGGCAGCATCCACCTGGGCGAAACGGCGCTCGGTATCAAGGGCCGGATCGGTTTCGAGGCCGGGGCGGCCCTGCTCCTCATCGCGGCCCACCGCGAGCTGGAAAAGCTGGTGCTCACCAAGTGGCAGGCGTTCTGGAAGGACCAGCTGGGCCGGTTCTACGGGGATCGGCTGCATGAGGGCCACTACTTCGATCCGGCGCTCCGCGATATCGAGGCGCTGGTCGCGAGCTCGCAGCGGCGGGTCACCGGCGAGACCCGGGTTCGCCTCGAGCCGGGGCGTTTCCTGGTGGTCGGCACCCGGAGTCCCTTCTCCCTGATGGACCGCTCGGTCGCCACCTACGGAGAGGAAAACCGGTTGTGGACCGGCGAGGAAGCCCGCGGGTTCTCCCGGATCTCCGCCGTCCCCGAGATGCTGGCCCTGCGGGCGGGTCAGAACGGGCCGCGCTGAGCGGCCGCCTGCCGTCACCACCTGGGAGCTGCGTCATGGTGAAGACCACCCGCCTCCGGCTGGACCGTATTTCCTCCTCCACGCGCAACGCGCATGTCACCCCCGAGGTGATCGTGGGCGACGAGATCATCGCGGAGGAGGGCTACGTGATCGCGGTCCGGATCCTCAACGACAAGTCGAGCTACAACACGGTGGAGGACCTGAGCGGGCGCATGGTGTCGCTCCGCGCGGGCGACGTGCTGGCCGGCACGCTGGGCCACCGGCGGGCGCTGCGCGGCTATGCCGGCGTGGTGCCGGGCCATCTGGCGGTGGGAGACACCATCGAGGTGCTGAATCTGGGCGGCATTCTGGGCCGGTGCACCTCTGCCAATCCCGAATACGGGCCGCCCTTCAAGGCCGAGGTCCTGGGCGCCATCCTGACCTTTCCCGAGCTGGGGGACCGGATCGGGCGCCCGGCGCACATTCGGGAGCACGCGGTGCCGCCGGCGGAGCGGCTCGAGGCCTCGGTGCCCGTGGTGTACGTGGCCGGGACCTGCATGAACGCGGGCAAGACGGTGGCGGCCACCGAGCTGGTGCGGGGCCTCACGCGGGGCGGCTACCGGGTCGCCGCCGCGAAGCTCACCGGGGTGTCGCTCATGCGGGACGCGCTTTCCATGCTCGATGCAGGCGCGGTGAGCGCCCTTACCTTCAACGATGTGGGGATCGCCACCACACGCGCGGGGCTCACCGTGCGCTCGGCGAAGGGCATCTTCAACCGCCTGGCAGCCCAGCGCCCCGACGTGATCGTGGCCGAGCTGGGAGACGGCATCCTGGGCGAGTACGGCGTGCAGGACATCCTCTCCGATCCCGAGCTCACCGGTGCCGGCGCCGCCTACGTGATGGCCGCGCCGGATCCGGTGGCCTGCTGGGGCGCGGTCACCCTGATGCGGGACCGCTTCGGATTGCCGGTCACCGTGATCACCGGGCCCGCCACGGACAACGAGGTGGGGCGGGACTACGTGCGCGCCGAACTCGGCCTCCCGGCGCATAACGCGGTCCGCGACCCCGCCGGGCTGGTCGCCGTGGTCCGGGCGGCGCTGGCCGAGCGCCGGGGCCAGGATCCGGCCTGGGGGCCGGACGAGCGGCCCTCCGAAGCCGCCCTGTGCTGACACGGCTGGGCCTCGAGCGGGCGTCCGCATGAGCCTTCGCGTCTCGGTGATCGGCGCCGGGGGGTACGTCGGCGGCGAGCTGCTCCGCCTCCTCGTCGGCCATCCCGCGGTGAGCGAGCTCGTGCCCGTGAGCCGGAGCCGGGCCGGCACCCCCGTCGCCGAGGTGCATCCCGGCCTGATGCCGCTCACCGAGCTCCGCTTCTCCGGGGCGGCGCCCGCGGAGGCGTCCCGGGGCCGGGACGTGGTCTTCCTCGCCCTGGAGCACGGTGAATCTTCCCGAGTGATGCAGGACGTGCTGGCCGCCGGGCCCGGCCTCGTGATAGACCTCGCGGCGGACTTCCGGGTCCGGGATCTCGATCTCTACCAGAAATACTACGGGCCCCACCCGAGCCCGGCGCTGATCCCGCGCTTCACCTACGCGCTGGCCGATGTGGCGGGTGCTGCCCTCGCCGGTCAGCGGGCGCTCGCCGTGCCGGGGTGTTTCGCGACCGCGGCAGCACTCGCCTTGTATCCTCTCGCGCGCGCGGGAGTGGATGCCGCGCCGGCGCTCTTCGGGGTGACGGGTTCGAGCGGCAGCGGGGTGCAGCCCAAGGCCACCACCCACCATCCGGCGCGGGCCCACAACCTGTTCGCCTACTCGGTGCTGAACCACCGGCACGAGGCGGAGATCCTCCAGAACTGGCGCGCCTGGACCGGCCGCCCGGAGGCGCGGGCCCGCTTGATGGCGCATACGGGACCCTTTGTCCGAGGCATCCACCTCACGCTCCACGCCCGGCTGCCGGAACCGCGGGGCGCCGAGATCGCGGCTTCCTACGCGGACGCCTTCGCGGGCCGGCCGTTCGTGCAGCTGCGGGCCGCGCCGCCGGAGCTCACCCACGTGGTAGGGACGAACTACGCGCTGCTCCATGCGGCGGCCTCGGAGGACGGGTGCGAACTCCAGGTCATGTGCGTGGTGGACAACCTGGTCAAGGGCGCCGGCGGGCAGGCCGTCCAGGCGATGAATCTGGCCCTCGGGCTGGACGAAACCGCCGGGCTTCGTTTCGGGCCGGTCTTCCCGTGCTAGCCGGGCTCCGGCACCGGTGCTGGGCTCGGGGTGGCCCGTGCCGCGCGAGGCGGCGTGGGGCGCCGCGCCCCGGGCATGCGGCCCGGAACAGCCGCTCGCCTCACCATGGACGACCGGCGGACCCGGAGGAACCGTGCTGACCCGGACGGCCGATGGCTCGGCCCTGCTGCCCGTCTACGCCCAGATGCCGGTGCGGCCGGTGCGGGGGCGTGGCTCCTGGCTGTTCGACGAGGACGGCAACCAATGGCTCGACGCCTACGGCGGCCATGCGGTGGCCTCGACGGGGCACAGCCATCCCGACGTGGTGCGGGCGATCGCGGCGCAGGCGGAGGAGCTGCTCTTCTACTCGACCGCGGTACCTCATTCCGCTCGCGAGCGGCTGGCCGAACGGCTGGTGGCACTCTGTCCCCGACCGCTCTCCCGGGTCTTCTTCTGCAACTCGGGCGCGGAGGCGAACGAGAATGCGCTGCACCTCGCCCGGCGGCACACCGGGCGCCAGGCGGTGGTCTCGCTCGAGGGCGGCTGGCACGGCCGCACCGTGGCCACCCTCGCGGTAACCGACGGTGCCAGGTACCAGGCGGGCGCGCTCCGCGCCGGCATGCCGCTGTCGCGGAAAATCCCGTTCAACGAGGTGGGGGCGGTGGCCGGGGCCATTGACGATTCGGTGGCGGCCGTGATCCTGGAGCCGGTCCAGGGGATGGCGGGGGCCCGCGACTGCGCCCCCGAGTTTCTCCGCGCCATCCGGCGGCGCTGCGACGAGACCGGTGCCGTGCTGATCTTCGACGAGATCCAGTGCGGGGTGGGCCGGTCGGGGGCGTTCACCGCCGCTCAGCTCTTCGGGGTGACCCCGGACATCCTGACCCTCGCCAAGGGGCTCGCCTCCGGGCTTCCGGTCGGGGCCGTCGTGGCGAGCGAGGCGGTGACCGCCGGCCTCGCGGTAGGCGACCTGGGCAGCACCTTCGGCGGTGGCCCGGTGCCCTGTGCGGCGGCCCTCGCCACCCTGGAGGTGATCGAGCGCGACGGGCTCATCCGGAACGCGCGCGAGGTCGGTGCCTACCTGGCGCAGGGCGCGCTCGCGGCGGGTGCCCTGAGCGTGCAGGGTCGCGGGCTTCTCCTCGGGCTCCGCCTGCCGCAGCCCGCGACCGGGGTGCAGCAACGCCTCTTCGAGCGGCGGATCCTGACCGGCACCTCCGCCGACCCCGCCGTGCTGCGGCTGCTGCCGCCGCTCTCCTTCAGCCGCGAGGAGGCGGATCTCCTGCTCGCCGCGCTCGCCGAGGCTCTGGCGTGACCAAGCGCGACTTCCTCGCGGTGGAAGACTGGAGCCCGGCCGAGATCGAGGACCTCTTCGGCCTCGCCCTCCGGCTCAAGCGGGGCGAGGTGCGGGGCGGGCTCGAAGGGAAAATCCTGGCCCTGGTCTTCATGGACCCGAGCCTCCGGACCCGGACCAGTTTCGAGGCGGCGATGTTCCTGCACGGCGGGCACGCCATTGTGCTCGAACCCGGCAAGGGGAGCTGGAGTCTCGAGACCGAGGCGGGGGCCGTGATGGATCAGGACAAGGTGGAACACGTCAAGGATGCGGCCCGGGTGCTCGGTCGCTATGCGGATGCGGTGGGGGTCCGCTCCTTCCCCCGGGGTACCGACTGGAGCCTGGTGCGGCAAGACCGGATCGTTCGCGATTTCGCGGCCCACTGCGAGAAGCCGGTGATCAACCTCGAGTCCGCACGGCGCCACCCCTGCCAGCAGCTGGCCGACGCCCTCACCCTGCGCGAAAAGCTCGGCGATCCGGCCGGCAAGCGGTTCGTGCTGACCTGGGCCTGGCACCCCAAGGCGCTGCCCACCGCGGTCCCCGCCAGCGCCGCGCTCGCCGCGGCCGCGCTCGGCATGGAGATCGTCATCGCGCGACCGGACGGGTACGAGCTGGACCCGGAGGACACCGCACTGATCCGCCGGATCGCTCAGGAGCGGGGCGGCGAGTTCGTCCACATCATCAACGACCCGGACGAGGCGCTGGTGGGGGCGGATGCGGTCTATGTCAAGTCGTGGGGCTCGGTGCGCCTGTTCGGACAACCGGAGACGGAGGCGGACCTCCGGGCCGGCCTCCGGGACTGGCGGCTCACCCGGCGCCGGCTGCGCTCGACCCGGGAAGGCAAGGCGATCGTGCTGCACTGCCTGCCGGTGCGGCGAAACGTGGAGATTGACGATGACGTCCTCGACGGGCCCCACTCGGCGGTCGTGGACCAGGCGGAGAACCGGTTGCACGTGCAGCGGGCGTTGCTGCTGCGGCTGATCGGGAACCGAAGCGGGTGAAGGGCGCGGCTCGCTCGCCGCAGCCGTTCGCCGACCAGGAGCCCAACCTGATGACGATCGATAGCTCGAAAGGGATCACTGGCCTCAAGGGCGCCTTGCGGTACGTCCGGGCCTACCGGGACCAGGTCTTCGTGGTGAAGCTGGGCGGCGACGTGCTGGCCGACCGTGCCGCCCTGGACCGCGTGGCGGGCCAGGTGGGCCTGCTCCACTCCTTGGGCATCCGGGTGGTGGTGGTGCACGGGGGCGGCCCCCAGGCCACCGCCCTGTCGCGGCGCCTGGGACAGGAAGCGGTGCTGGTGGCGGGCCGGCGGGTGACCGACGATGCCGCGCTCGAGGTGGTGAAGATGGTCTACGGCGGCACGCTCAACCTCGCCGTATTGGCCTCGCTCCGTGCCCATCAGGTCCAGGCGGTCGGGCTCTCCGGGGTGGACGCGGATCTGATCACGGCCCGCCGGCGCCCCCCGGTCAAGGTGGTGGACGACGCTGGCGTGGAGCGCGAGGTGGATTACGGACACGTGGGCGACATCGAACGGGTGGATCCACGGGTGCTCACCGTCCTGCTCGAAGCGCGATTCGTCCCCGTCGTGGCCAGCCTCGCCGGCGACGCGGAGGGGCACATTTTCAATGTGAACGCCGATACGGTGGCGGAGTCGCTGGCGGTGGCTCTCCGGGCCCAGAAGCTCATCTTTCTCACCGGCGCCCCCGGGGTGCTGCGGGACCGGAACGATCCCTCGAGCCTGGTCACCTTCGCGGATCCTGACGATCTGGCGGGCCTCATGGCGAGCGGCTCGCTGGCCGGCGGGATGCGACCCAAGGTGGAGGCCTGCATCCGAGCGGCCACCAGTGGGGTCGAGCGAACCCATATCATTGACGGCCGCCTCCCCGATTCGATCCTGCTCGAGGTGTTCACCGGGGCGGGCTGCGGGACCATGATCGTGGGGCGGAAAGAGAAGGCGACGTACCTTGGTGTCGACCTGGCCGGCTGAGATCGAGCTGCTCCGGGATCTGGTGGCCACGGCCTCGGTGAGCGGGGGCGAGGAGGCGATCGCGCGCCTGGTGGAGGAGTACGCCCGGGCCCGGGGTCTCTCCGTCGCCCGGGATGACGCCGCCGTCACGATCGCCGTCGAGGGGCGCGCGCCCGGGCCGGTGCTCGCGCTGGTGTCCCATCTCGACACGGTACCGGCCGGCGAGGGCTGGACCCGCCCGCCGTACGCCCCCACGATCGAGGGGGACCGGCTCTACGGCCGCGGGTCGGGCGACGCGAAGGCCTCGGTCGCCGCCATGGTCACCGCGGCGCACGAGCTGGCCGAAGCCGGCGGCCCCGCGCGGGGGCGGCTCCTGGTGGTGCTCGGTTATCAGGAGGAGACCCGGCACACCACGCTGGGGGTCGCGGTGGAACGGCTGGGGCAGATTGACGCGGCCGTGGTCGGCGAGCCGACCAATCTGGACTTCGCCGTGGCGCAGCGGGGCCTCATGATGGTGGATCTCGTGGCGCGAGGCGACCAGCGGCACGCTGGCTATGCCACGGAGGAGGGGGGCTTCACCAACGCCATCATCCGGCTCGGCCGCGAGCTCGCCAAGCTACCCGGTCTCTTCCGGGAGCGGGTGCATCCGCTGCTGGGCGTCGCCACGGCGACGCCCACGATGATCGAGGGCGGGATCAGCCGCAACGTGACCCCGCCGGTGGCGCGCGCGGTGCTGGACGTGCGGAGCACCCCCGCCTGGACCCACGCCGACCTGGCCGCCGAGCTCCGGCGCGCGCTGGAGGTCGAGGTCGTGGTCACCTCGGACCGGCTGGTGCCCTGCGAGACCCCGACCGGCTCGCGGCTCCTCGCCGTGGCGCGGGCGCTCCGGCCGGCGGCCCGGACCTTCGGTAGTCCGACCTGCTCGGATTGGGTATTCTTACGCGATCGCGATGCCTTCAAGTGCGGGCCCGGCACCAGCCGGCGCTCGCATACCCCTGACGAGTACGTGGACTTGCCGGAAGTGCCGGCGGCCCGGCAGTTCTACCGGCAGCTGGCCGAGACCTATCTCGCATGACCGAGCGCAAGCGACCGACCCGATCGCCGTCCCCTGCTGCGGCGGCCCCCGTCCCGGCCACCTTGTGGGCGGCGGGGCCGGCGCTGGACCGGCAGATGCTCGACTACACCGCCCTGGAGGACCGGCTGTGGGATGCCCGGCTCCTGGCCTGGGACATCCTCGGCAGTCTGGGGCATGTCGAGGGCCTCAAGGCCTCCGGCCTCCTGGGCCGCGGGGAATACCTGAAGCTGCGGGCGGGCCTGCGCCAGGCACTCCAGGAGGTCGAGGCCGGCCGGCTCGCGGTCGGCCCCGACGCCGAGGACGTCCATACCGCCGTGGAACAGTGGCTCATCCGGCGCATCGGCCCGGCGGGCGAACGGCTCCACACCGGGCGTTCGCGGAACGACCAGGTGGCCTGCGATCTCCGGCTCTATCTCAAGGACCGGTTGCTCTTGCTCTCCACCGAGGCGCTCGATCTCGCGGACGCGCTTCTCGCCTTCGCGGAGAAGCACCAGGGGGTGCTCTGGCCGGGGTACACCCACACCCGGCGGGCCATGCCCTCGTCGGCCGGCCTCTGGGCGGCGGCCTACGCGGAGGGCATCCTCGACACCATCGAGGGCTTGCCGGCGGTGTGGAAGCAGGTGGACCGCTCCCCGCTGGGGAGCGCCGCCGGGTACGGGGTCCCGCTCCCGCTGCGGCGGGAGGCGGCCGCACGGGCGCTGGGCTTCGCCGGACTGGACCACAATGTGGCCCTGGTCCAGAACGGGCGGGGGAAGCTCGAGGCGAGGGTGCTGTTCTGGTGCAGCGAGCTGGGTCACGAGCTGGCGAAGCTGGCCAGCGACGTGATCTTGTTCAGCTCCGACGAGTTCGGGTTCCTCATACTCCCGCCCGACCTCGCCACGGGCTCGAGCATCATGCCTCACAAACGGAACCCCGACCTCTTCGAGCTCACCCGGGGCCGGGTGGCGTCGCTGGAAGGGGATCTGATGGCGGTGCTGCAGATCAAGGCCAAGCTACCGAGCGGGTATCATCGCGACTTCCAGCTGCTCAAGGAACCGTTGATCCGAGGGGTGGATCGGCTGGAGGGGATGCTCTCGATGATGGCGGTGGCGGTGCCACGCCTGCAGGTGGACCCGGCGGTGGGCCGGACCATTCTGAGCGGCGGGCCGCTCGCGACCGACGAGGTCATGCGGCGGGTCGAAGGGGGGCGGGCCTTTCGATCGGCCTATCGCGAGGTGGCGGCGGCGATCCGGGAGGGGGACTGGTGGCGGGAGCCGTCCGCCGAGGAGATCATCGCACGGCGGCGCTCGACGGGCGGGCTGGGCAACCTGGGGCTGGGGGCCGCCCGGGGTCGGGTGCTGGCCTGCCGGCGCTGGACCAATACCATGCGGCGGCGGTTCGACGCGGCCATGGCCCGACTGGCGGGCCAAGGGACGGGCCGGAGGGGCTGATGTCGGCCGACCGGCGCAAGCGGCACCTCAAGATCCTCGAGCTGATCAGCACCCGGCCGATCCGGACCCAGGCGGAGCTGGCGGAGGCGCTCGCCGCCGAGGGCTGGCCCGTGACCCAGAGCTCGGTGAGCCGGGACATCGCCGCCCTCCACCTGGTCAAGGTGAACGGCGCCTATCAGCGGGCGGCGCGGGTGGCGCGAGCCCCCGAGCACCCGGACGAGCGGCGGATCGTCGAGGGGGTGCTGTCCCTCGAGACCGCGGGCGACGCGCTCATCGTGCTGCATACCCCGCCGGGTGAGGCCAATCGCGTCGCGGTCGCGCTCGACCGCCTGGCGTGGAGCGACCTCCTCGGCACCATCGCCGGCGACGATACGATCTTCGTCGCGGTGAAGGACGCGGCGGCCCAGCGCCGCCTGGTGCGCCAGCTCCGCCGCCTCGCCTCGCCCCCTCCCCGCTAGGGCGGCCGCCCCCGTGCCCGCGCTCGAGCACTTCCTCCGTGATCTCGCCGTCGTCCTGGTCACGGCTGGCGCCACCACGGTGCTCTTCCAGCGCCTTCACTGGCCCGTCGTGGCAGGTTACCTCGTGGCCGGAGTGCTGGTGGGCCCCGCCCTCACGCCGAGCTGGGTGAGCGATGTGACCACCCTGCGGCTCCTCTCCGAGCTCGGCGTCATTCTGCTCATGTTCAGCATCGGACTCGATTTCCGCCTGGGCCGGCTGGCTCGGGCCGCCCCGACCTCCGGTGTCGCCGCCGGGGTCGAGATCGGGCTCATGCTGATGCTGGGCTATGCCCTGGGCCAGATCCTCGGCTGGTCCCCGCTGGCCAGCCTCTTTGTCGGCGGGTCGGTCGCGGTAGGCAGCACCATGATCGCGGCCAAGGTCTTCGAGGAGCAGCGGACGGAAGCGGGAATTCGCGATACCGTGGTGGGCGTGGCTCTCTTCGAAGACCTGGCCGCCATGATCATCATCACGCTCCTCACCGCGGCGGCCTCGGGCGGCGGCGTGTCGGGAACGGCCCTGGCCGGTGTGGTCGGGCGCCTGATCGGCGCCCTGGTGCTCGCGCTGGTGCTCGGACTCCTGCTGGTACCCCGGGCCGTCCGGGCCATCGCCCGGCTGCGCCACGGCGAGACCCTGCTGGTGAGCGCGGTCGGCCTCTCGTTCGGACTCGCCTACCTCAGCGCCGCCGCCGGGTTCTCGGCGGCGCTGGGCGCGTTCCTCGCAGGCCTGCTCGTGGCCGAGTCCGGCGCGGGACGGCTCATCGCCCCGGACCTCCGGCCCCTCCGCGACGTGTTCGCGGCGATCTTTTTTGTCTCCACCGGCATGCAACTCGACCTGAGGTCGCTCGCCGCGGGATGGGGTGTCGCGCTACTGCTGCTGGGCGCGGTGGTGGCGGGCCGGCCCCTGGCGGTGGCCGTGGGAGTCTTCCTCTCCGGGCGGGGCCTCCAGACCGCGATCCGCTCGGGGTTGGGCATCGCCCATATCGGCGAGTTCTCGTTCATCCTGGCCGGAGTCGGTGCGTCGCTCGGCGCGGTCCCCCAGGTGTTGGTCCCGGCCGCGGTCACAGTGTCGGTGGTCACCGCGTTCCTCGCGCCCTGGCTGGTCCGGAGCTCCGATCGGGCGGCAGCCGCCATTGACCGCTCGCTGCCGCATCGGGTCCAGATGGTAGCCTCGCTCTACGGCTCGTGGGTGGAAGCGCTCCGCTCGGCTCCGAGGCATCAGACCCCCTGGGGCCGGGCCCGCGCAGCCGCGCGATGGCTGCTTGTGGATGCGGTCCTGACCGCAGCACTGGTCATTGCCGGCGCGGCCGTCCGCGACCACCTGGTCGCCCTGGCCGCCCGGGCCGGCGTGCCCCCAGCACTCACCACCTGGACGGTGGGGCTGGCCACGCTGGTCGCTGTCAGTCCCTTTCTGTTCGGGATCCTGCGACTCACCCGCGGGATCGCCACGGAGCTCGCGGGAGCCGCCATCCCCCGCCCTCCGCCGGGCAAGGTGGACAACGGCCTCGCCCCTCGCCGGGTGCTCACGGTGGCGATCCAGATGGGCTGCATCCTGCTGGTCGGCGGGCCGCTCGTCATCGTGACCCAGCCCTTCCTCCCCCGCCTCAGCGGTCTCGCGGTGCTCGGCGCCATCCTGGCGCTGCTCCTCGTCGGCTTCTGGCGCACCGCGGCCGATCTCTTCGGGCACTTCCGTGCCGGCGCGGAGCTGGTCCTCTCGGCGCTGGCGAAGCAGGCGCGGGCCCAGCCGGTCCCGTTCGAGCGGATTCGTCAGATGCTCCCGGGCCTGGGCGACTTCACCCCGGTGAGGATCCCGGAGGCCAGCGCGGCAGCAGGACGGACCCTGGGGGAGCTCAACCTTCGGGGCCGCACCGGGGCCACGGTCGTGGCCCTGCTTCGAGGTCAGGAGGGCGTGCCGTTTCCCGAAGCGGGCGAGCGACTCGCGGCGGGAGATTTCGTGGCCTTGACCGGCAGCCACGAGGCGATCGGCGCCGCATGCGATCTGCTCACGCGGGTCGCGGAACGGGGAAGCTCTGCGGCCGCCATCCCGTCGGCCCGGGAGGTGGCGAGCGCCCCTAAGGTCGAACCCTAGGTGCCCCACCACCCGGCCCTGCGTGCGACGGCCCTGCGGCACGGGTAGGGCCGGCCTCCTGCCCTCGCCGCCCCTGGCGCGGAGCCCGAGTTGCCGCCCGCGGTATCGAGGGCGGCACGCTGCGACTCCGCCAGACTCGAGGCGACGGGCGGCGAGCGCGATTTCGAGCCGGAGAGGCTCGCCGGTTCCGCGACGACCGGCTAGATCGCGAGTCGGCGCGCACGGGGCTCGACAGCGGGTGGGAATTGCACCGGAACGGCAGGGAGCCCGCCGCATCTGATTCGTTCCTCACTCGTCGCGCCTCACCACCCTCCCCGGCCTGGCCCCGGTGTGCTCGCCGTCACGGATCACCTGGACACCGTTGACGAACACGTGGCGCACGCCGGTGGCGTACTGGTGGGGCCGGTCGAAGGTCGCGTGGTCCTGAATCGTGCCGGGATCGAAGACGACCACGTCGGCGTAATAGCCTGGCCGGAGGGTCCCGCGGCGGGCGAGCCCGAGATTCGCGGCGGGGAAACTCGTGAGGCGGCGGATCGCCTCCTCGAGCCGCACCAGTCGCTCCTCCCGCACGTACCTGGCGAGCAGCCGGACGAAGTTGCCGTAGGCGCGGGGATGGGTGCTGGTGCGGAGAAAGAGCCCTTCCGCCGCGAGCGAGGCCCCGTCCGAGCCGAAGCTCACCCAGGGGAGCGCTACCTCGCGGCGCACGTTCTCCTCGGACATGGTGAAGTACACGGCGCTGATGTGGCCGCGATCCTCGACGATCCACCAGGTCCATCACGGTCTCCTCAGGGCTCGTGCCGCGGAGGGCCGCCACCTGGGCCACGGTCTTGCCGGCGAGGTGGCGGAGGGAGTCTTGCCGGAAGTCCACCAGGAGTACCCCTTCGGGTCCCCCGGGTCCGGCGAACGCGCCGCCCGGTTGCCGGCGCCACTCGGCGAGGAGCCGCCGCCGGGTCGCCGGATCGCGGAGCCGGGCCCGCCAGGCTTCGGCACCG